>CAIPQX010000014.1 GCA_903867285.1 uncultured Actinomycetes bacterium
GCCCGCTCTCATTGGTATAGAGATCGCGAACCTTCCCGCTGCGTAGATGGTTCCAACCATCAATCACGGTGCTCACCTAATACTTGTTGGGCGATAATTCGCCGCTGCGGAGTGCTGTGTAGTAATCGCTTCGATGCGATGTATAACGCGAGTAGTTTGAGCTCTGGCATCGCCGGTGAATTCAAGTGGTGAAGAGAGAAGTGATTCCAGTGCAGCTTTATCGAGCGGGATCCGTGAATCAGCGGCAAGCGCATCAATCATGTTATTTACCTTGCCCGCGCGAATTCCCAGCGCTGCGGCAACCGCGTGCTCCTTAATAACTTCATGAGCTAGCTCGCGTCCCACACCTGCTTTAACCGCAGCGACCAAGATCTTGGTGGTGGCAAGAAATGGCAGGTAACGAGTCAGTTCGGCATTGATAACTTCTGGAAAAGCGCCAAACTCATTGAGTACCGTCATAAATGTTTCGAGGAGTCCATCAATCGCATAGAAGGCATCGGGAAGAGCAACGCGACGGACAACGCTGCACGAGACATCGCCTTCGTTCCATTGATCACCACTGAGTTCGCCGACCATCGACGCATATCCCCGCAAAATTACCGACAAGCCGTTGACTCGCTCGCATGATCTGGTATTCATCTTGTGAGGCATTGCGCTGGAGCCAACCTGGCCAGCTTTAAAGCCTTCGGTTACGAGCTCTGCGCCAGCCATTAAACGAATCGAGGTAGCGAATGATGATGGCGACGCCGCGAGTTGAACGAGAGTGGTGACAACATCGAAGTCGAAGGAGCGCGGATAAATTTGACCAGCTGAATCGAGAACGCGCTTAAAACCAAGGTGCGCTGCAATCTCTTCTTCTAATTTCTGGTGCGCATCAGCGCTGCCTAATAAATCAACGGAATCTTGCGCGGTTCCAACCGGACCTTTGATCCCCCGAATTGGATAGCGATCAATCAAATTTTCTAAACGCTCATATGCAAAGAGGAGTTCTTCGGCTGCAGAGGCAAAGCGCTTACCTAGCGTTGTTACTTGGGCTGCAACATTATGCGAACGCCCAGTAATAGGTTGATCAATATATTGACCAGCTCGCTCGGCCAACATGGCAAGTGAAGCAACGACGCGCTCTTGCACAAGAAGCAAGCCGTCGCGAATCTGCATGGCTTCAACATTTTCGGTGAGATCGCGTGAAGTCATACCGGCATGAATCGCCTCGTGACCTGCCAGAGCGTTGAACTCTTCGATGCGAGCTTTGACATCGTGACGGGTTAATTTTTCGCGGGTATCGATCGATCCGAGATTTACCTCATTTAAAACTCTTTCGTAATCTGCAATTACATCCTGAGGAATCGAGTGACCCAACCCTGATTGGGCGCGCATCACTGCGATCCATAATTTACGTTCTTGAATAATTTTCGACTCAGGTGACCAGATGGAGCGCATCGCTGCCGATGCATAACGATCAGCTAATACGCTCATGGATCAATTCTCCCTTACTTTAGGCGCAGTCGATGCCGCCAGCGCAATGTCGTGGCGATAGTGCGATCCGCGCAGCGTTATTTTGGCAATCGCCTCGTACGCCGCTATTCGTGCCGCGGCCAAGGTCTGGCCCAATCCGGTTACGGAAAGCACTCGGCCTCCCACCGCATGCAGGGCGCCATCTTTTAATGCTGTGCCAGCGTGATGCACATAGGCACCCTCCACCGATTCAAGGCCGTTGATCGCATCGCCCACGCGCGGGCTCGTTGGATAGCCCTCTGCGGCAAGAACGACTGTTACTGCTGCCTCCTCGGACCATTCCAGCGCGGGAGCGCTTTTCAGCGCGCCGGTGGCTGCTTGGTACAAGAGCGTGGCGAGCGGGGTCTGTAAACGTGGAAGTAGAACTTGGGTTTCTGGATCTCCAAAGCGGGCGTTAAATTCGATCACGCGGATGCCGCGCGATGTGAGCGCCAGACCCGCATAAAGCAGCCCCACAAAGGGGGTATCCCTCGCCTTCATCTCTGCAATCGTGGGTTTGAGCACTTGGATAAGAGTTTGCTCGACAATATCGGCAGGCGCCCAAGGCAGCGGCGAATAAGCACCCATACCACCGGTATTTGGCCCCAAGTCTCCATCCCGCGCCCGCTTGAAATCTTGAGCCGGCTGCATCGCCAGGATCGTTGTTCCATCAGAGATGCCAAAGAGTGAGACTTCAGGTCCATCTAAGAACTCCTCGATGACAACTCGAGGGGAGAGGTAGGCATGATCAAGAGCGATCTGCCGATCATTGGTTACTACGACACCTTTGCCAGCAGCTAATCCATCGTGCTTAACAACATA
>CAIPQX010000015.1 GCA_903867285.1 uncultured Actinomycetes bacterium
ATTGGTAAAGATATAAAAGAGAAGATTATGTTGCCCGCAATTCTTGCGACGATGCACTTCTTCTGGGGGATTGGCTTTATTACCTCTCCAAAGAATTTGATCTAACTATGAAACGTTTGCTCCTTGCTTTCGCCATTGCTCTCGTTCCTACGCAAGCTTTTGCTGCAGCTATTCCTCCTCATTTTGTCTTAACAGGTTCAGGATTTGGTCATGGAGTTGGAATGAGTCAGATGGGCGCGCAGGGCCAGGCCATGGAAGGTCAAAGCGCGGAATACATCGCAAATTATTGGTTCCCCGGGACCCAGGTTCTTTCAGTTCCCGATACACAGTTAATTCGAGTGAATATCGCCCACCTGGTCACATCTGCGACGATTGCGATGGCCAATCCTGCATCACGATCCAATATTGATCTCTCCAACAATCCCGACGGTTCGCTTAATAATGGTGGGCTGGGAACAGCAACGAGTATTTATCGATTCTCTCTTGTCGGCAAAAAAATCGCGGCATCCATGAGCAACAAAGGGTCGCCCACTCTCTCTTTTCCTGCGCAATCACTCTGGAATATGTACTGGACAGGTACAACTGCATTTCCCTCTCCTACAGGCGGACTTTACGGCCCCAAGCCAGAACCTTTCTCCGTTATCAAAGTGACCACGAGCGCTGGCTCCACTCAATTGCGCTACGGCCAAGTCCAGCTGAAGGTCATTGGTGCCAAGATCGAAATAACGGCAACCATGACAATCGAGCAATATCTAATGGGTATTAGTGAGATGTCCTCTAGTTGGCTTCCAGCTGCGCTGCAAGCTCAAGCAATGGCATCGCGGACTTATGCACTCGCCCACCCAACGTTGCGAGCCGCCTGCAATTGCAATGTCTATAACACTAAGTACGACCAGGCATTCATTGGGTATGCAAAAGAATCTGAAGCAAAAGTTGGAGCAAATTGGATTGCTGCGGTGGAGGCTACCGAGACGGATCCAAGTAGCGCCCAAGCAATTTACTATCAAGGCAAACCAATCTCGGTTTACTTCTTCTCCTCTGATGGTGGCCAAACGCAGACCAGCGCAGATGTCTGGGGGACTGCATTCCCCTATCTAACAAATGTCCCAGACCCTTGGAGTTTGGATATTTTCTTGAATCCGCTGTATGCCCATTGGCAGCGTGTACTGATTCAAAAAGATGTAGCAACTGCCTTTAATCTGCCAGATGTGGTTTCATTGGCGATCACCGCCCGAACTGTTACGAACAGCGCCACGTTGATTACGGCTACTTCTAGTATCGGCGTTACAGCACAATTAGCAGTTGGGGATTTTAAAACGAAACTCAAACTGCCGTCTTCGTGGTTTGAGATCGCACCCAATACTTACTAAAGAGCAAAAGGGCTCAACCGTGACGAGTGGTCGAGCCCTTTCTCTTGAAACTAGTTTGAATGCAGGATGGAGTTAAGCCCTTCCCAGCCGCCTACTTTTGGAACAACTTCTAGGTTTCCACTCTGCGAGTTACGACGGAAGATCAAATTGCTTGCACCAGATAATTCGCGAGCTTTAACTACATTTCCATCGGGAAGCGTGATCTTGGAACCGGCTGTGATGTAAGTACCCGATTCGATGACGCAATCATTTCCGAGAGAAATTCCTAAACCAGAGTTGGCGCCAAGCAGGCAGCGTTCGCCAATTGCAATTACTTCTTTACCGCCACCGCTGAGTGTTCCCATGATGGATGCTCCACCACCAACATCGCTGCCATCCCCAACGACTACACCCGCGCTGATGCGGCCTTCGACCATCGACTTGCCCAAAGTGCCGGCGTTAAAGTTAACGAAGCCTTCATGCATGATCGTCGTGCCCGAAGATAAATACGCACCGAGTCTGACCCGATCTGCATCAGCGATACGGACACCTTCTGGAATTACGTAATCGACCATACGCGGGAATTTATCGACGCTATAGACGGTGAGG
>CAIPQX010000016.1 GCA_903867285.1 uncultured Actinomycetes bacterium
CGAATTTGAATCGTGGAAGAGTTCCCACCCAGATCGTGCTCTATTGCTGGATCGCCTGCGCAGCAAATCTCTTCCCGCGGGTTGGGAATCAGCGATCCCGACCTTTCCAGCCGGTAAAGATGTCGCTACCCGCGCAGCCTCGGGAAAGATCATCTCGGCAATTGCATCTGTTCTACCTGAATTCTGGGGCGGATCTGCTGACCTCGCAGGTAGTAACAACACCACTATCGAAGGAAGCAAGTCTTTCTTGCCCGCAAGTAGCGCCATCGAAAATTCCGATCCATACGGCCGCTTGATCCACTTTGGTATTCGCGAACATGCCATGGGCGGAATCCTCAATGGAATTGCGTTGCACGGCCTGAGCAAACCATTTGGTGGAACCTTCTTAGTCTTTAGCGATTACATGCGCGGCGCAGTTCGACTCACCGCTCTTATGAATCTCCCAGTTACATATGTATGGACTCATGATTCAATCGGTTTAGGCGAAGATGGTCCAACGCATCAACCTGTCGAGCATGTTGCTTCTCTGCGCTTGATACCTAATCTGGCGGTAATTCGCCCAGCAGATGCCAATGAAACCGCTATCGCTTGGCGCGAAATAATCACGCGCGCAAAACCAGCCGGCTTCGCACTCTCTCGTCAAAATCTCCCCGTCATTGACCGCGCGCTGTATGGGAGCGCCGAAGGCGTTGCCCAGGGTGCATACGTAGTAAGCGACGTTGACGGAGTTGCTGATGTCATCTTGATTGCTACTGGTTCTGAAGTTGCCTTGGCACTTTCAGCGCAAGAGATCCTCAAAAACGAGGGCATCCGCGCCCGTGTTGTGAGCGCTCCGTGCTTGGAATGGTTTGAAGAGAATGACGCGGCGTACAAGGAAGCGGTATTGCCGGCCGCGGTAAAAGCCCGCGTGAGTGTGGAAGCCGGCGTCACTGCGGGTTGGCGTGAGTATGTTGGAGATGCAGGTGTCTCGATCGGTCTCAACCATTTCGGTGCATCCGCTGGCGCAGGAGTGCTATTTAAAGAGTTTGGCTTTACACCAGAGGCGGTCGTGGCGGCAGCTAAGGAATCAATCGCAAAGGCGGGAAAGTAATGCCGTCGAATCTTCAAGCAGTGAGCGATGCCGGAGTTTCAATTTGGCTCGATGATCTCTCGCGGGATCGCTTGCAGACCGGAAGCCTGGCAGAGCTGATTTCCACCTCAAGCGTGGTCGGAGTTACTACCAATCCCAGCATCTTCTCCTCTGCAATTAAAGGCTCTCTACTCTACAAAGACGATGTTTTAGCTCTCAAGGCCCGCGGTGCCGATACTGCTGCAATTGTTACCGCTTTAACCACGGCAGATGTAATCGCAGCGTGCGATCTCTTTGCGGATATTTTCAAATCATCGCAACACGTTGATGGCCGCGTCAGTATCGAGGTCGATCCCTTCTTGGCGCACCAAACGCAACCAACTATTGCAGAGGGTAAGTCACTCTGGAATTTGATCAGTCGCCCAAATCTCCTGGTAAAAGTCCCCGCGACAATCGCAGGA
>CAIPQX010000017.1 GCA_903867285.1 uncultured Actinomycetes bacterium
GCCAGTGGGTTCCTACTTAGTTTTTGCTCCATAAGGAAACGCTACTCTCGAGCCATTTAAAAGTGTGCAACCGCCACAGAAGAAATAAAGAGCCTCGTTGGCCCGGACAATTGGATTGCGAATTAACCGTTTAAAGAAATAAGCGCGACCCCTGCGACGGCTAGAAATATCCCTAAATATTGAACTTTGTGCAGACGCTCGTGTAAGAACCGGAAAGCCAAGATGGATGTGACGATCGGGAAGAGTGAGCCAAGGACCATGGCGATTGAAACCAGCCCCTTCGTTGTTGCCAGTCCCAATAAGTAGTTAGCGAGAAAATCCGCGGTTCCCATTACGGCCAGGATCTTTAAATCCGTCAAGCGAAATCCGCCGACCGTGCGATATCGAATCGCGATTAAGGCGCAGATCGAAACCGAGATAAAACGCATAGAGGTCATTGTTAATAGCGAACTGGTCTTTGCCCCTTGAGCCATAAAAGTAAGCGCCGTACCGAATCCAACCGCTGCGCACAATCCAAGGAGGAGCGGTTTGATCGGCAGCTTCTTCACCAATTCCGGTCCGGAAGCGCAGAACGCCCCCGCCAATGCAACAGCCATTCCAATATATTGAATGATCTGTGGTCGCTCTCCGCGGATAAACGCGTACGACAAAGGAATGATTGCGCTGAGCGAACTGATCGGTGAAACAACTCCCATGCGGCCAGTTGCTAATCCCGTATAGAAAGCGGTGAGTCCTAAAAATCCAGCAATGCCTGCTCCAATAGCAGGAATGAAATATCCGTTCCATGACAAGGTCGGTGCCATCCATGAGCCACTTAGAAGGATTGCAACAGTGCCAATGAGAAGCCCTATCGCTTGCGATACTCCGGTGACTGCGAGGGACTTAAAACGTTTGGCTAAATTGCCGCCCAGAAAATCAGCGGTTCCCCATAAGACGCTAGAGAAGAGAGCGAGAAACGAGGCCATCGCCAAAGCCTAGTGAGGAACATCTAAATGGTCGCAAAATTAGAAAATTAGTGCGACTTCTTCTTTTTCTTAGGCTCAGGTAGTTCTTGAGTAGTCACTTCAACGAGCTGCTTGAGCCACTTGGAATCATTCGCCTTTATGTTGGAAATTTTAAAGGCTGGCTTGGCTCCTGGATAAGGAAAGCCCTTTCCGATTCGCCCCGCTATTTCGGCACCTGACGAAGTAAATCGAATGAAGAAGGTGTTGTCACAAATCAGGCCGAACATTTTACCTTTGTAAAAGAGGCCGTATTCGCCAAACATTTTTCTCGCATCCACATCCAAGGGCAGAAGTCGCTCCAGCGTCTTCTCAACAAACTTGAGTTCGGAAGCCATACCAAAAGTATAAATGAAAATATCCCTTGCAATATGGTTGACCTCAATAATTTATTATGAAATATTTTGATATGACATTTTCCGGTATAAATCTTCTCGGCGTGCTACTTGCATTTATTGTTTCGTTTGCCAGCGGTGGCCTCTGGTTCGGACCCAAAACTTTCTATCCTGTGTGGATGAAGGAAAAGGGGATCGATTCTGGCGTGCTTTCAGCCAAACAGAATAAGCCGGTCATTTTGTTCGGCGCGACAATTGTTGGCGTACTCATCCAAACTCTCACAGTTGGATTAATAATTAATTCGCTTCAAAAAGGACATTCCAATTTCGGGATCGTAGATGGAGCCGGGGTTGGCTTTGCCCTTGGGGTGGGAATTGGAATGTTTGCCTCCTTGAGCCATCGACTCTTTTCAGGTGAGGGCATAAAAGTGTGGCTCATTGAAACCGCCAACGACGCGATCAATCTGACCATCGCAGGCGCAATCATTGCTTTCATGAATTAAAGACCACTTGATGAGTCAACCATTCCTATATTCGGTCGAACGGGAATTCCTGGTTAAAGTCGAAACACTTTGGTCCGCCTGGACAAATGCGAACGAGTTGGAAGATTGGTATCACCCAACTGAATTCGCGGCAGCAAAAGGCGCTACCGTCTCGGATCTCCATATTGGCGGAAGCTGGGCTTGCGGGGTAGATGTGCAGGCGCATAATTTTGTTGCCTACTTCTTTGGTCAGTACACCCGAATAGAAGAATTCACTTTAATTGAGCACACCATGCACTACACGGAGTCGAAAGCTGATTTTGAGGTCAAGGATTTGGCTACTCCTTCTCACCTCGTGGTACTCGATTTTGAAGATCGAGGCAATAACTCTTGGGTGAAATTTAGCCAATTTGGTGAACTTCCGGCTGGAGAAGAGAAGCGAGCACAGGTAGGCATGGAAAGTTACCTGGACTCGCTTTCGCGCCACCTGTCGAAATAGAGAAGAGTTTTCTTAATTTCCCGAGTCGCGATATCTCTTTGCTGCTGCTGCCAATGAAGCGAGTTCGGCGGATTTAACAGCACGAGGACCCGCCGACCAATTAGCGGGATCGGCTGCATACTGTTTGCCATATGCAGCAGTGTCGCGCTGAGTTCGCCAGCCCTCGGCTAGCGGCCCAAGGTCATATGTGTCATATCCAATGTGATCAAGGAGTTTGGTTACAAGAGCTTTCGCAGCCACATCATCCCCAGCAATCGATAACGCGCAGCGATCGGGGGAGCCAGAAGGCCGCGCCAAGGAGGCAAGGTGTTCAAAATAGATATTGTTAAAGACTTTGACAACTTTTGAATCTGGTAAGAATTTTTGCAAGAGTTCCGATGTGGTTGTTGATTCATCATCCAGATCGGCTATTTGTCCATCTCTTTGTGGGTAATAGTTCATTGTGTCGAGAACAACCTTGCCACGTAATCCATCCTCAGGAACTTGTCGGTAGTTCTTCAAAGGTATCGTCACCACAACCACATCTGCCTCTGCTGCAACTTGGTGAGTCGTCGCTGCCCGTGAATTAGCCCCTAGTTTGGCAACAAGTTCTGAAAGCGTCTCTGGTCCTTGACTGTTGCTCAGAATGACCGAATCCCCGGCATTTACAGCCAATTTCGCTACGGTGCTTCCAATATTTCCGCTACCTATGAATCCCCAGGTTGTCATGAGTAGTCCTCTTTCATATCTAATTGCCGAGATGCTACATGCAACCCTTTACCTAGGCGTAATATTCCCATTATGGGAAAAGTCGGTGCCTTTTACTGGAGATTTTTCAAACACTGAAAATAAACAATCTGTCTTGTGAGGCGGGATGAGTGACCCGCAAAGAATTTGGCGGTGAGGTGTGGAAGTATGAAGACATGCCCACAAAAGCCTCGCACCGCCAAGCTTTTGCACTTGGTGTAATCGCAGTTGGTATCGGAATCTTTGTTGGCGAATTAACTTCTAACATCCACTCTGCATGGAAGTCCCCTGTCGATACGCTCGGCAATTGGATCATCAGCGTCATTCCGCACTTCGTCGAGTCTTTTGCAATCACTCTCTTTGGCACTCACGATAAGAGCTTCCTCGTTGCCACCATCCTGCTAGTGGCCCTGCTTCTTGGCGGATTAGCCGGATATCTTTTGCTGCGAGGTAAGAGAGGAATCGCATACCTAATAATTGCGGTAGAAACGATTGTCAGCGCAATTACCGTACTGGCCCGACCACATGCGGGCGTAACTGCCGTAGTTCCCTCATTCATAAGTGGATTGGCAACCGTCCTTGTTCTGTTCTTTGCGCTTGGGAGATCAAAGACCGAGTTGCCTGCAATAAATGCACCGACAGAATTGAAATCCCGTCGCCAAGTTCTCAAATACGCCGGCGGCGCTGGGGCGCTTGGTGGCCTCATGCTTCTTTCGGGACAGGGTGTAAAAACTCATAGCCTGAATGTGATCAAGAGATTGGCAATCAAATTGCCAAATGCAACCCACCCACTACCGCCACTTCCGGCCGACCCAGCCGCAACAGTTCGCGGCCTCTCGACACTCATCACGCCCAATGATCAGTTCTTTCAAATTGATACGGCTATCAACGCCCCAATTATTGACGTTGAATCCTGGACACTCACCATAACTGGATTGGTGAAGAAGCCAATCACCTTGACCTATACCGACTTGCTCAAGCGCCCGCTCTTTGAACTAGATGACACTATGTCATGTGTCTCGAATCCCGTTGGCGGACCCTTGGTTGGTAACGCGCGCTGGCTCGGGTGTCGCCTCGATGATCTGATTCGCGATGCCGGGCCGTTATCGTCGGCTGACCAAATTTTGAGTTCATCGAGCGATGGATTCAGCGCTGGATTCCCACTCAATTTGCTCGATGGTCGAGATGCCATGATTGCCGTAGGAATGAACGGCCAGCCGCTTCCGATTAAACATGGCTTTCCGGCTCGAGTCATAGTGCCTGGTTTATACGGCTATGTTTCAGCGACAAAATGGCTGACAAATATTGAACTGACACGCTTTGATATTAAACAAGGTTTTTGGATTTCTCGCGGGTGGTCACAACTTGGTCCGATCAAAATGGAGTCTCGAATCGACTATCCGCAGGATGGCGCACATGTACCTGTCGGCACATTCCGATTCGCTGGAGTTGCATGGGCGCCACTTGCAGGTATCGCCTCAGTCCAATTGGCGATAGATGGCCTTTGGAAAAATGCGACTTTAGGACCGTCACTCTCCGGAACTACCTGGCGCCAGTGGTGGTTCGATTGGGATACAACGGCCGGTAAACATGTGGTGGAAGTGCGAGCTATCAGCGTGAGTGGCGAAGTTCAGACTAAACAATTGGCCGATGTAGCTCCAAATGGCGCTTCGGGCTGGCACACGATCCATATTTCGGTGTAAGACCTATTCAGAGATGTCACTCAGAATTGACCAATCCAGCAATATCAACTGTTAAATTTACCGCTGTGAATTCGCTAATAAGTGAGGATGCTACAAAATGAGCAAGAAGATTGCAGTTCAGAGTGTTCCTCATCATGATGGAAGCGAACTCTACGTAAGCAATGCCGCCCCAAAGATTGGCGACTCGGTCACATTGAAAGTACGCGTTCCCCTCAACTATTTATTTCAGGAGGCCTACGTTCGGGTGTACGAAGATGCGGAGCCTCGCACTTACCCCCTCAAGTTGGTCGAAGTACGTGGCCAGGAACGCTGGTATCGGGTCTCTATCAAAATACACAATATTCACACTATTTATAGATTTGTCTTTGTAGGCGAAGGAAAGTATGAATGGCTTAATGCTTACGGTTTAACCGATCATGATGTCCATAGCAACAATGACTTTCGAATAGTCGCGATACCAGCCAATCCAAAGTGGATTCACTCCTCGGTTTTTTATCAAATATTCCCCGATCGCTTCGCTCGCTCCGGCAAAGTTCGGATCACTCCTGATTGGGCTTATCCAGTTGAATGGAACGACTTGCCACGCGGGAGAAGCAAATACACGGGTAAGGAACTATTTGGCGGCGATCTAGCAGGTGTACAAGAGCATCTCGATCA
>CAIPQX010000018.1 GCA_903867285.1 uncultured Actinomycetes bacterium
AAAGACGATTGCAGGGATGAGCCAGGTTCGCCGCGCTCGCTGGGAGTTGCCGTAACGCTGGTGGAGATAGTCATCACTCGCGGCCTCGTCCATACAGGTAAGCATAGGTCAGAAGTTCGTAGGATAATCGGGGCATGAATGACAACACAGATATCAACACTGGGCTCGCCGCCTCGCTCGTCATGATCGTTCTTACCGTGGCTGTCGTCTTTCTCCTCATTAGTTTCTATCGTCGGTATAAGCGCGCAGCAAAACCCACCGATGAACAAGAGTAATTTTCTCAAAGTTATTTCCACCATTTTGGCGGTACTTCTAGGCAGCGGGGTCTTCTTTGAACTCGGCCTCTGGCAATTGCATCGTGCGCAATCCACCTCTCGGCTAGGAAAGGTAATCCCCAGCGCGGTTCCAGTCGCTCTCACCTCAGTAGATGTCGCAGGAAAAAATATTTACACCGCCGCTATCAATCGCATCGTCACCTTTAAGGGACGCTACGTCGAAAATTATGTAGCGCCGACGCAATCGGTATCGGGCCTGGGATATAAAGATCTCACCGTTGGTCTCTTCTTAATCTCGAAGAATCGGGCGCTCTTGGTGGTTCGCGGGCTTAACGATGGTTCCTTTACATTTAACGATCAGACGCTCTCGGTTGTCGGTCGGCTCTACCCACGCCAATACGAAGATCATGGCTACAACTCCGCAAAATCACTCGGCCGAATCGATCCCGCACTCATCGCGGGAACTGGTGGCTACAGCCTCTTCGATGGTTATGTAATTGCCACCACCGAGGTCGACCCAAGCGGCAAGGTAATACCAGGAACTCGGGTTCCAGCGCCAGTACTTCAACAGTCAATTTCGGGTTTCTATTGGCAGCATATTTCCTATGTAGTCATCTGGTGGTTCATGGCTCTTCTCGTCCTGGCTGCCCCTTTCATTTCAAGGCGGAGCACCAAACTCCATGAAATCGCCGATAAGGTGGGGGTATGAAAAAGGGTCTAGAAGGTGCACTTCAGCGCTATCGCATCATGGCTGTTTGGTCGGGCTGCATGTCCTTACTTCTTTGGTTCATTGAAGTGCCCGAAAATCACATACTTCATCACTACTCAGGCGCCCAAGTTAAGTGGGCTTGGATCGCGGTAGTTCACGGCTTCACCTACCCAATTTATGTAATTGCAGCCTTCAATTACTCGCTCAAATCCCGTAAGAGTTTTCCTGGAACCATCGCATTCATCTTGGCAGGAACCTTGCCCGTCGCCTCGTTCATCGCAGAGCGCAAAGCGATGAGTGATTTTAAAAAGAAATGACTAACCCAATAAAGCGCGCCGTAAAGGCGATGCTTTATCCGCTCTACGAACGCCGATTATTACGCCAACTTGATTTCACCCAGACTCCACGCCACGTCGGAGTCATTCTGGATGGAAATCGTCGATGGGCTAAATCCAATTTCGAGGCAAATCCCAACGCGGGTCATCACGCTGGCGCCAATAAAATAATCGAACTTCTCACCTGGTGCGAAGAGGCAGATGTTTCGATTATCACCTTGTGGTTGTTATCAACGGATAATTTAAATCGTGACCCCGAGGAGCTCGATGCGCTATTGAAGATCATCGCGACGGCAGTTGACCATCTCGACGAACTGGGGCGGTGGGAGATCAAACCGCTCGGTGCTCTGGATTTATTGCCGGAGTGGTTGCGCCTAAAATTGCGCGATGTCGAAGCAAGAAGCAAAGGCCGGACCAAGACCGTAGTCAACGTCGCAATTGGTTATGGAGGGCGCCATGAAATTGTCGACGCGGTGCGAGAATTTATACAGGATGAAATCGCAGAGGGAAAGAGCAGTGAGCAGATTGCAGAACTTCTCTCGATAGATGAAGTGAGCAAGCACCTTTACACCGCCGGAATGCCAGACCCCGATTTGGTTATCAGAACTTCGGGAGAGCAGCGCCTTTCGGGGTTTTTACTCTGGCAATCGGCCCACTCTGAGTTCTATTTCTGTGAGGCTTACTGGCCCGATTTTAGAAGAGTGGATTTCCTCCGTGCCTTGCGTGCCTATGCCCAGCGCCACCGCCGTTTTGGGCGGTAATAGTTAGCCCGAACCGGCTCCGTAAATTAACCTTTTGCTCCCGCGTGTCGCCGACCCCCGAAGGCTGGCGAGTTTTACTTTATGAGGCATAAGTTCTATTTGTCTCTGGATGGATAGAAGCCGACCGAGAACTCTTACATACACGGAAAGCGCGAGGACCTCTTGGCAAAGAGCCAAAATAAAGGGCGCAGGACGTATGTTTTGGACACCAGTGTTCTGCTGGCAGATCCCGCCGCGCTCGCCCGTTTTGCCGAGCACGAAGTAATTATTCCGATCGTCGTCATCGGAGAACTTGAGACCAAGCGCGATCACCCTGAGTTGGGCTACTTTGCCCGCGCCGCCCTGCGGACCCTAGATGACCTACGAATTAGCCACGGCCGCCTCGACCAGGCAATAACGATCAACGACCTGGGCGGAACCATCAAGGTCGAACTCAACCACTCCGACCCCACCTCGCTACCAGCTGGGTTCTTGCGAGATGGCTCCAATGACTCCCGCATATTGGCGATCGCCCGAAATTTGATGGCTGAGAGTCGTGAGGTCGTTCTCGTTACTAAAGATCTCCCTCTTCGCGTAAAGGCTTCATCTGTCGGCGTTGAATCAGAGGAGTACCGTCATGAGTTGGCGTCGACTTCGGGTTGGACCGGCATGGTTGAAGCGAGCGTCGGGGGTTCAGTCATCGATGCTCTCTATGAAAATGAACGCACCTCACATGAGTTGGCCAGAGAACATCCATGTCATACCGGGATCGTCTTGCATTCCGAAAAGGGGAGCGCTCTAGCCCGGGTTACTCCCGATAAACACCTTCAACTTGTTCGCGGCGATCGCTCTGCCTTTGGTCTTCATGGTCGCTCCGCAGAACAGCGGGTAGCTCTTGACCTCCTTCTCGACAATGAAATTGGAATCGTCTCCCTGGGCGGACGGGCTGGAACCGGAAAGTCGGCACTCGCTCTCTGTGCCGGACTCGATGCGGTTCTGGAAAGACGCCACCACAAGAAAGTTGTGATCTTCCGCCCGCTCTATGCCGTAGGGGGACAAGAGTTGGGGTACTTGCCAGGCAGTGAGGGCGAGAAGATGTCGCCTTGGGCACAGGCTGTCTTCGATACTTTAGGAGCTTTGGTGAGCCAGACCGTTATCGATGAGATTGTTGACCGCGGACTGATCGAAGTTTTGCCATTGACCCACATCAGAGGTCGTTCTCTCCACGACTCCTTCGTCATTGTCGATGAGGCGCAGTCCCTGGAGCGAGGGGTTTTACTTACAGTCCTCTCTCGAATCGGCCAAGGCTCTCGAGTAATCCTCACCCACGACATCGCCCAGCGCGACAACCTTCGAGTGGGGCGCCATGATGGCGTCGTCGCCGTCGTCGAGTCGCTCAAGGGCCATCCGCTCTTTGCCCACGTCACCTTGACTCGCTCCGAGCGATCGCCGATCGCCGCTCTGGTCACGGAGATGCTGGAAGAGCCAATTAACTTCCTTGCCTAATCACCCTCCGTTCACCCCAAATTTACCTTGAGTGGACATTTCGGACATAAGGGGTTCTATACGGGCTGACCTGCACCTTTAAAAAGCCAGTTTTTTGTGAATTTAAAGTTTTTCCCCACCCATGCGGGTTTAGATTTGCCTCGCTCCCTCTCCTCTGTAACTCTCTAGCCTTGTCAGCCATTAATTGGCGGAGGAATTGATAAGAGTGAAGGAGGTAGAGCCGTGATTAAGTCATTGAGAAAACCCGTCGTAGTCATGGCGGCTGCCCTCGTCGTCACCCTTCTCGCCTCTGTCAACACCACCTTTGCTGAAGTGAACTTCGCGCAGACGGTTGTCATCCCAGATGCACCAGTGGCCACTTCGATTATGGTCGATCCGACGATCGCGCTCAGTCAGAACTTTGGAGCCATCAGCCTGGGCTCGGGAAGTTCGGTCGATGCCGGTGAGATGGCACTCGTCTCTTTGGCGGCCCGTCAGGTCCAACTGGCCAAAACCCCGGACGGAGCTCGAACCGTCGCTGCCCAGTTAGTGGCGACAACCTACAAATGGAATGCCAAGCAAATGTCCTGCCTCGACACACTCTGGACAGGCGAGAGCCATTGGAACTTCAAGGCCCACAATTATTCCAGCGGAGCTACGGGAATTGCCCAGGCGCTGCCGGCCAACAAGATGGATGTGATTGCTACCGATTGGCGGACCAATCCGGTAACCCAGCTCAAGTGGGGCCTGCGGTATATCAAGATTCGCTATGGAACTCCCTGCAAGGCCTTGGCTAAAACTCGCTGGAGTGGCTATTACTAATAGCTCCTGATCAAGCCCGAGGAGCAGCCGCAATTTCCTTGTCAGCCTAGAACCTTGTAACCTTAGCCCGCTGGTTCACGGGATTTCCGACCCAGTAAGCCCAATCCTTTCCTAAGAGGTAATTCAGATGAAGCCAGAGATCCACCCAAATTACATTGAGACAACCGTTACCTGTGGTTGTGGCCAGGTCTTCACGACCCATTCAACGAAGAGCTCAGGCTCTATCTACGTTGAAGTATGTTCCGCCTGCCATCCTTTTTACACCGGAAAACAGCGCATCCTCGATACTGGTGGCCGCGTAGCTGCCTTCGAAAAGCGTTTCGGCAAAGCAACAGAAACCAAGTAGCTTTTTTCAAGAGACCGCCGCTCACCCTAACTTGGGTGGGCGCGGTCTTTTTATTTTATCCAGCGCTATCTTTTCCAGAGGGGAGTTCCCATGAGTCAGCCACATGACAAATTTGGCAATGTCCATGATCTTCTCGATGAGTATGTCGAACTGGAGAAAGAGCTTGCCGATCCATCTATTCACAGCGATCAAGGCAAGGCGCGCCGACTCGGAAAACGCTACGCCGAATTGGGACCAGTAATCGCCGGGTATCGGGCTTGGAATAACGCCACGGACGACCTCGCCGCGGGCCGCGAGATGGCTGCCGAGGATCCAGATTTCGCCGCTGAGATTCCAGCGCTAGAAAGCGCGCTCGCCGAGAGCGAATCCAAACTGGAAGAGTTACTTCTGCCACGCGACCCTAATGACGATCGCGATGTCATCATGGAGATTAAAGCTGGAGTCGGTGGGGATGAATCTGCCCTCTTTGCCGGTGACCTACTGCGGATGTACCAGCGCTATGCCGAACGCCAGGGTTGGAAGACTGAAATCATCGACACCACTAATTCTGAAATGGGTGGGTATAAAGATGTATCGATGGCGATTAAATCCAAGGGCGTGGGCGAACCGGGGAAAACCCCTTATGCCAAATTAAAATTTGAAGGTGGGGTCCATCGCGTTCAGCGCGTTCCAGAGACTGAATCCCAAGGTCGAATCCATACCTCTGCAGCGGGGGTCTTGATTCTCGCCGAGGCCGATGAGGTCGATGTTGAAATTAGGCAGCAGGACCTTCGTATCGATGTCTTTCGTTCTTCGGGCCCCGGCGGGCAATCGGTGAATACCACCGACTCTGCCGTTCGAATTACCCATATTCCTACGGGAATTGTCGTTTCCTGCCAGAACGAGAAATCTCAACTGCAAAACAAGGAGTCAGCGCTCCGTATTTTGCGCGCACGCATGTTGGCTGCAGCCCAAGAAGAGGCAGATCGGATTGCATCTGTTGCACGTAACTCTCAAGTGCGTTCGGTAGATCGCAGCGAGAGAATCCGCACCTACAATTTTCCGGAAAATCGCCTGAGCGATCATCGCGTTAACTTCAAGGCCAATAATTTGGATGCGGTTTTGAACGGTGAACTCGACGATGTTATAGCGGCTCTGCTCGAGGCCGATAAGGCAGCGAAGCTCGCCTCCGGGGATCATTAATTTCCCATGGCCAAAGATTTGCTCCGTCAAACGAGAGATTACTTTAAGGCGCAAGGAATTCCCGAGATAGATGCTTCGATCCTCTTAGAACATCTCCTCACATGCAGACGGAGCGAACTCCAACTCAAGGTGCTGCGCATGACTAATGAAGAGGTGAATGAACTCGATAGAGATTTGCGCCGCCTGGTTCTGCGCAGACAAAATGGTGAACCGGTCCAATACATCACGGGCACCGCGCCATTTAGATATTTGGAGTATCAGGTAGGTCCCGGCGTTTTAATTCCCAGGCCCGAGACCGAGTCACTCGTTGCCCTCGTTCTTGCAGAAATTCAAGAGCACCCACCAACCCAGAAGTTGAGCGTTATTGATTTAGGTTCGGGGAGTGGATGTGTTGCAATTTCTCTGGCATCTGAATCTGCTGACCTGAGCGTTACCGCCGTAGAGAATTCGGCTGACGCTCTTTCGTGGCTCCAGAAAAATGTGGCCACTCTCGCCCCGCAGGTTCGCATAGTCGAAGCGAGCGTTGTAACCGCGTGCAAGGGGGAATTGTTCGATGTAGTGGTATCCAATCCACCTTACGTTCCCAATGCGCAAGAGCTGCCTGTCGAAGTACGTAAAGAGCCAGCGGTTGCCCTCTTTGGAGGCGATGCGCAGGGAATGGCCACCCCGGCACTATTCATCAGCGCCGCCACGCGACTTCTCAAGCCCGGCGGATTTTTTGCGATGGAACATGATCAAGCGCAGGGGGCGGCGGTCGCAAACCTCTTAGGGTTTGAGTACGAAGAGATTAAATTAGTGAATGATCTAACGGGAAGACCGCGATTTACTGTTGCTAAAAAGCGCTAGCGCGCGGCGATGTACGTCGCCCGTGGGCCGACCCTGTGAAAGACGCATTGCATGAGTTGCAGATCTCCGGCTCTAAATCCTGCTGCTGATGCAAGTAGGTAGTAGTTCCACATTCTCTGGAAGTGTGGATCGTATTGCGGAATCTCTTGCCACTTTGCCGAAATATTCTTATGCCATTCCAACAGAGTGCGGTCATAATCTGGTCCTAAATTTTGCACGTCCTCGATGACAAAGCCGTTCTCGGTAGCGCTGGAGATCTGTGCCAGCGATGGGAGCACCCCTCCCGGGAAGATATAACGATCAAAGA
This sequence comes from uncultured Actinomycetes bacterium, assembly GCA_903867285.1. Lineage (GTDB taxonomy): Bacteria > Actinomycetota > Actinomycetes > Nanopelagicales > Nanopelagicaceae > PALSA-747. The sequence continues at coordinate 7,048 of CAIPQX010000018.1, forward strand.
ATGGGTCGGTCACCTGCTTTGTAATATTTGAAACAATTGTGTGGTGCAACATGCGACCGCCTGGGGCTAACAGCTCGTCGCACTTCTGGAAGAAGGTCATGTAATTCTTCGGCCCGACATGTTCCATCATCCCGATTGAGACAATTCGATCAAATTGCCCTTTCAAATCTCGGTAATCCTGTTGGATGAAGGTGATACCAAGACCTGCTGATTTCTCTATCGCCAAATTAATTTGGTTATCGGCGGGTGAGATGCCGGTTGCTTGCACTCCATAATTCTTTACAGCATGGCGTAAGAAGCCACCCCAGCCACTGCCGATATCCAATAAGCGCATGCCAGGTTGTAGCTCCAATTTGCGACAGATGAGGTCAAATTTATCGATCTGGGCCTGGTTTAGAGTTTCGGCTTTTGACCAATAGGCGCAGGAGTAAGCCATCTCTTCATCGAGCATCCTGGAATATAGATCGTTGCCGATGTTGTAGTGGTGTTTGGCATTCTGGGCGGCTTTCTGCTTTGTCTGATTATTGAGCAGATATGAGCGCGCTACGTGGAGGGCGAGCGCTGGGCTGGGGCGCAGAAGTTTCAATACATTGATGGAGAGAAGCTTGGTGATCATCACATCGAGCGCTTGGCAATCCCACCAGCCATCCATGTAACTTTCAGCGAAACCCAACTGCTGTTGTGAAATAACGCGATCCCACATTTTCTCGTTGTGGACTTGGATGCTCCAGGGTTCGCTGCTATTTAGTGGAATGCCCGCCGCCTCCAAAATTCGGGAGGCCACCTCTCTGCTGGACATGACCAAATTTTGCTACAAATTGTGGCGACCTTCAAGGATTTATTGGGCTCGGCTGAGCAGTGCAACATGATTGAATGGCGCAATGCCCAAGACCCCGACAACGCGCTGGTTACCCGGATTCATAGCGCTCGGTATTACCTGGGGCGCATCATTCCTCTTTATTAAATGGGGATTGCTCTCGCTCAATTCAATTGGCGTGGCATTTCTCCGTGGATTAATTGGTGGGTTTACCCTTCTGATTTATTGCCTCTCGACAAAGACAAAGTTGCCCAATAAGTGGCGAGAGTGGGGCCACTTGGCTGTTGTAGCGCTCTTGCTGAACGCGATACCCGGTTATCTATTTGCCGTGGGGGAAACCCATGTATCGAGCGTTATGGCGGGGCTGCTGAACGCCACCACGCCACTCATGACCGTTCTGGTAATAACCGTTGGATTTAGAGAGCAGCGGATTGATCGAAACCAGGCGCTGGGAGTGGTTATTGGATTCTTTGGGATCGTCCTTGTTACCGGCGCACTCACGGGACTTAGCGCTAACTCCTGGCGCGGAGTAATTGAACTTCTGGGCGCCACGCTCTGTTACGGAATCTCATTTCCCTACTCGCGGCGCTACGTCAACGTTCTGGACTATTCGCCGCGCTCGCTAGCGGCCACCCAAGTTACCTGTAGCGCAATTTTGCTCGCCCCCTTTGCCCTCATAAACGGGATTACCTACGCGCCCTGGAACAGCAAATCGATCTGGGGAATTCTGATTTTAGGAGCGCTTGGGACTGGCTTCGCCTATATCTGGAACTTCCGCAATGTTCGATTGGCGGGAAGTTTGGTCGCCAGCACCGTCACATACATAACTCCAGTCGTCGCAACTTTGCTGGGAGTCTGGTTACTTAAAGAGAGTTTTAAGGCAACACAGATCATCGGCGGGTTGTGCGTACTCTTTTCAGGAGCCCTGGTTCAGAAGCGAATTAAACTGATACAGAACTCTTAAAGCTCTCCATGCAGCCAGGAGCGCAGAAGTAATACATCTCGTTTTGATATTCAAAGGTGGCCGCCGCCGTCGCTTTTTCGACCTGCATTCCGCAGATAACGTCTTTGGCATACGCGCTATCAATCCCTTTGTTGCGGGTCTTGTAGAGAACGATTATTACTACCAAAACAATAAGAGCAACGAGATTCATCCAGCTGGTGAAGTTATTTCCCAGGTGAGAGGCGTGCGATACCAGGGCGTGCTTAGTAGGGAGTAGGCCAGAGAGGCTAAATAGTTTCTCGGTGAGAAAACCACTGATACTCATGGTTAGCCAGAAGACTGCAACCAACTTCATAGATAATTTCAGCCCAAAAAACTTCTTGTAAATCAATACCAGCGGAAGTGCAACAAGATCGGCAAATATAAATGAGATCGTGCCGCCGAAGGAGATCCCAGAATTCCAGAGCGCCGCGCTCAGCGGCACATTGCCGACAGAACAGACGAAACTGATGAAGGCAATAAATGGTCCCAAAATTACATTTTCGATGGTGGAAAGTAATCCATGTCCAGATAAGAAGAGGTGGCGCCACCACGAAATCGGAATCAAGGTATCCGCTAGCCCTGCGACAAGAAATCCGATCACTAACTCCGTGCGCACCATTGTTAAATCGCCAACCGTGAATCCGGCGGCGTCATGCCACGTGGACTTTTGCTTTGGCATGGAATCGTCTGCCATGGCAAGAAGTTGAATCTTCTTGGGGAGATGCAGTTTGGGCAAAATCAAAGTCAATAGAACGATCATGATGAATCCACCAACGAATTCTGCTAGTGCGAACTGCCAGCCTAAGAGAGTCCACATCACTAGCCCCAGTTCAAAGACGAGATTGGTGCTTGCGAACATAAAGACAATTGCGGTCGTGAAATCTGCTCCCTTATCTATCAAACTCTTTGCGATCGCGCTTGCCGCATACGAGCAACTTGAACTTATCGCCCCTAGAAAGGATGCTTTTGCGATAGTAGCGGGCTTGTGATTTCCAAGAGTTGCGAGGGCTTTCTCTCGGGAAGTGAATGCCTGAATCGCACCTGATATTGCGAAGCCCAAGACCAAGGCCCAGAAAGTATCGAAGAACATCCACCAACTGTCGTGCAGCCCAGAACTCAGCTTCGTCATAAGTTAAGTATCTCACTCTTTTTGTGAGTGTTGCCCTGCGCAACCGCTAGGTTTGCAACAGTCGATAGTCGTACAATCACAGTTGTGTCAGCCGCGATTCGTGCTTTTAATCTCAATGTGCAGCGTGGCAAGAACCATATCTTGCATGACCTCACCGTTGAAATTCCTCGTGGTGTGGTGATGGGTTTGCTTGGTCCCAGCGGGAGTGGCAAGACAACTTTTATGCGTTCTATTGCGGGATTGCAACGAATTGCTAGCGGCGAGATTCATGTCCTCGATCTCCCGGCCGCTTCTAAACCGCTGCGAAGCAAGATTGGCTATTCAACCCAAAGTGCCAGCGTTTATTCGGATCTGACCTGCATCCAAAATATTCGTTACTTCGCCTCTTTGTATCTTCATAACGAGAAGACTCCAGAGGAAATTCTGGAGGATGTAGATCTTTCCAGGAATGCAGATCAGATGGCCGAATCTCTTTCGGGGGGAGAGCGGGCTCGATTAGCGTTGGCTACCACGTTAGTTGGAAGTCCAGATCTGTTGATTTTAGATGAACCGACCGTTGGTCTCGATCCAGTATTGCGAGTTCAACTTTGGAAACTCTTCAACAAATTAGCCGCCCAAGGAAAAACACTTTTGGTAAGTAGCCATGTGATGGATGAAGCAGATAGTTGTCACCAGTTGATCTTGCTGCGCGATGGCCGGGTTTTGGCGCAAGGGACTCCCGCGGAGCTTCGGTTGAGATCTGGCAAGAGTCGAATGGACGAAGTCTTCATCTCGTTAATTGGTGCAGCATGAACATGCGCCGGCTCATCGCCATGACCAAACGCGTATTGCTACAACTCTGGCATGACCCCCGAACGCTTGCATTACTTTTTCTCTCTCCAGCACTTTTGATGACCATATTGAAATATGTGTACTGGACCAATCCAGATCTCTTTCAGCGAGTAGCCGGATCCATGCTAGGCGTCTTCCCGATGCTGGTTATGTTCTTGATTACCTCGGTAGCAACTTTGCGGGAGAGAAGTAGCGGAACTTTAGAGCGTCTCATGATTTCACCACTCGGTAAGGCAGAATTTATTGCCGGATATGCGATCGCATTTGGCTTGGCGAGTTTGGTGCAAGCCACAGCCGTTTCTTCTTATGCCATCTGGGTGCTCGGCCTCAAGATCGCAGGACTGCAAATTACCTTGATTTATGCGGCGATATTAGATGCGCTCATTGGTTTAGCAATTGGCTTAGCCGTCAGCACCTTTGCTAAGACCGAGTTCCAAGCTATTCAGTTCATGCCGGCAATCCTCTTGCCGCAACTATTGCTCAGTGGTCTCTTAATTCCACGCGAAGCGATGCCCCGGATCCTGCATGACCTCTCCAACTTCCTGCCCCTTTCCTATGCCATCGATGCAACCCGCAAGGTCATCTCTAATCAAGGCTCAATACTTAATGATTCACTCATCATCTTTTTATTCTTGACGCTCATCCTCTCTGCCGGGTCCCTCACTCTCAAACGACAGACCAAGTAGATCGCGTGAGTTATCTAAGCGATTTGCTTCCCCATCGAAGTGATTATGCAGATTTCAATAAAGTCTGGCGTCACGATGTCATCGCCGGAATCACCGTCGGAATTGTTGCCCTGCCACTTGCCCTCGCCTTTGGAATCACAACGGGAGCCGGAGCTCGAGCCGGGCTAATCACCGCTATTTTTGCCGGTTTTATAGCAGCAATTTTTGGTGGTTCAAACTATCAAGTGAGCGGTCCTACTGGTGCAATGACCGTTGTGTTGATTCCGATCGTCATCAAGTACGGAACAGCATCGCTAGCTCCTCTGGGATTACTCGCAGGCGCGATGGTAATTCTGATGGGCGTAACGCATTGCGGTGGGCTCATCAAACGAGTGCCGTGGCCCGTCATGGAAGGCTTCACCCTCGGTATTGCGCTGGTCATCGCGATGCAACAACTTCCATCGGTATTGGCAACCCGATCGGTGAGTGGTCCTAACACTCTCGTTACTGCTTGGCGCACCGTCCGAGCCGCGATCGCAGCCGGAGTGCATTGGAGTTCGCTACTTATCTTGATTATTACCCTGCTTGTTAAATTCGCCTATCCAAAGATCTCTCGATCACTGAAAATTAAAATTCACATCCCTGCAAGTTTTGTCGCCATCATCTTTGCCACTCTTTTAGTAGCCACCTTCTCTATACGCACCCCGCTCATTGGAAATCTACCGCGCTCTCTCTATGTTCATGTCTCTCTATCGGCGAGCCATATCGGAACTTCCGCACTTTTTATTGGGGCGATTCAGATTGCACTTCTTGCGGCTATTGAATCGCTCTTATCGGCACGCGTGGCAGATCAAATGGTGCACATCCATGAATCAGCGCAGAGTTATAAGCCCAATCGAGAATTAGTGGGCCAGGGGTTTGCCACGATGGTCTCCGCGATGGTCGGAGGAATGCCGGCAACAGGCGCTATTGCGCGAACCAGCGTTAACATTAGGTCAAAGGCCGCCAGCCGCATCTCTGCGATTACCCATGCTGCATTCTTGCTTCTCGTAGTTTTAGTACTCAATCCCGTAATTGTTCATATCCCAACTGCTGCTCTAGGTGCGGTTTTGATAGGTACTTCTTATCGCATCGCCAGCCCGGGAAATCTCATGGAAATGTTGAAAACAACGCGCTTGGATGCCGCCGTCTTGCTTATAACTGCTGTGTTAGTTGTAGTAATTGGATTGATCTGGGCGATCGCAATTAGCACGGCCGGTTACGCCGTTGCGACAGCAGTCTTGAAGCGACGGAAGAAATAAAGAGTTTCTTAGCGCGGATTTTGTAAGTAATCGACCAGAGCAATACGTTCGGTATCAATCTCGCTCACGTGAGATTTCACGATGTCACCTATGGAAATAATCGAAACTAGGTCACCAGTGTCATTGACGACAGGAACATGGCGGATACGCCGCTCGGTCATTAAATTCATCAGATCTGCCACCGTGGAATTTGGCGTGCAAGTCGTGACATTTACCGTCATGATGTCGCGAACATGGAGCCGACCCAATTCATGGAAGTGGATAGGTAGCGCAGCGACGATATCGCGTTCAGAGACGATGCCAGCGATCCGAATTCCATCAGGAGAGACCACAAGTGCGCCAACTTTGAGCGAAGCGAGTTTCTCCACGAGGGTAGCGATAGAAGTTTCCGCGGGGATTGTATAAACCGCTTTTCCGGTTATCAAAGCAGAGATCTTCATAGGTACTCCTTTGTTAGAGCTGTGCTATTTAATTCTGTTCTACCCCTTAGATGCTAAATGATGGATATTCGTCGGTGACGAGCAGGAACGCATATCCAGAAACTCGATTCCAGAAGTCAATGGTTCCCAATACGGTTTTGGCCGCAGCCTCGGGATAGTTCCCCGTGATTGAAGTGATGATCCAAGCAAAGAATGTAAGAATGATGGATAAGACGATGTAAACAAGTCCGACGAAATAAAGCGGAATTGCGAGGAACCATTTAATGAGTGGGAGAAAGCGATTAAGTTTCTTTCCGCCTTCAATATCGGGAAAGATCACAGCAATATTTGGATTGCGTTCGATTGAAGGATAATCATCTGTTAGCAGAAATAGGTATGCCCAGCCGCGCGTAGATAATTCAGTGACGGCATGATTGAAAGTCAAAACGTAAGTGGGATACACCTCGCGAAAGACAAGTGCAAGAAATGCGGGAACAGCGAGAATAGGAGCGCTCCATCCCGCGTGAGTGAGTGCCTGAAAAGAGCCAAGGAATACCAAGAAGGGCGCAGCTAAAATTCCACGCCAAAAAACGGTGGCTCGGTTTCGATTGGTTAGCTGAACTTCTACAAGTGTTTCAACCTGGTTGCTCATGGATTGAGATTAGCCTTGGGTTCGGTCTAGTTCAAGGCTAAAATAGCAACAACTTTCTGAACATCTACCGCTGGAGCCGTATGCAAACCACAAGAGAAGCCAAGCGCTAAATCTGCCTTTGGCCACCCAACTCGAAACACCCCGTGTGATCCTACGCGCGTGGCGGCAGAGCGATTTAGCACCCTGGACCGCTTTAAACGCTGATAGCGAAAACCTTAAGTACTTCCCCCGGATCTACTCTGCAGAAGAGTCATTAGCGAGCTACCTGCGTCTTCGAGATTTACTTGCAAACGATGAGCTAGGTCTCTGGGCTGCGGAAGAGAGATCCTCTAGCGAATTTATGGGATTCGTTGGACTATCTAAACAAGATATCCCTGGTGTCTCTTTCATGCCCTGCCATGAAATTGGATGGCGACTTGATAAAAAATATTGGGGAAAGGGTTACGCTACCGAAGCGGCAAAAGTGGTTCTTGATTACGGATTGAACGATCTCGGCCTTACTGAAATTTTCTCCTTTACTGCCCAACAGAATCTGCCTTCTATAAACGTCATGAAGAAGATTGGGTTGCGAGAACGACCAGAGCTGGATTTTGCACATCCGCGGATCGATGATGCCAGTCCCGTTAAATGGCATGTTGTGTATTCCACATGAAATCTAGGGCGCTGATATTTACCCTTTTAACATTCGCATTGATGAGTGCAGAAGTGTCCCAAGCGGCGACGGTTCCATTTCAGGGAAATCGCCCATTCAATCTCTTTGTTCCATCGACTTATAACTCTGGGGCGCCAGCCCCACTCGTTATTGGCCTCTCTGGATACAACCAGACGGGTGCGCAATTTGAAAAGTATCTCAACCTGACGCCCATTGCACAGGCAGATGGCTTTCTCTACGTGCACCCCGATGGATCAAAGGATTCACATGGGATTCGGTTTTGGAATGGGACTCCTGAATGTTGTAGTTTTTATAACCCAAAAGTTGATGATGCTGCTTACATCATGAGTATTGTCGACACCGTCTCAAGACAATATGCAGTTGATCCAAAGCGGATTTATATTATTGGATATTCCAACGGCGGGTTTTTAGCAAATGCGTTGGCCTGCAAGCATGCCGATCAAATCGCAGCTGTTGTAAATATTGCAGGGGGTAGCTACACAAATGCTGCGGCTTGTAAGCCCAGTGTACCTATTAGTGTTCTGGAAATTTGGGGCACAAAAGATGAAACTTTCAAGATCAATCACATCTTAGGAAAACCAATTCCAGGTGCCCTTAAAATCTTTAATATGTGGGGAGATATAAATCGATGTTCTCTCCCTTCAATTACTTCGCCGGTTAAATTGGATCTCGATGTAAAGGTGCCCGGCCTCGAGACTACTGCTATGCAATTCCAGGGCTGCCTTGGGGCAACCGCTATAGATTTTTGGAAAATGACAGGTGTCGGTCATGCCCCTACCTTCTCGAAGGATTTCCCTGATCAAATAATGGGATGGCTCTTAACTCACGCAAAGGTCCCAATTACGTAGTTCTCCTACTCAGGCGAAATTAACCATATAAAGCAAGAGATGAGTGAGTTTCACAGGGAGAACTCAGCGCTCGTAATGTAAAATCCCCCCATGTTTCAGGCGCGAGTATCAAAAAAAATTAGGGCGATAGCCCCATGAACCGCGCTGATATAACGACGAAAAGTGCCAGCCTAATCTTGGGTTTGGGCCTTGGAGTAACTCTCGGCCTCTATTTGATCACCACCACCTCTCACGACTGGCTTTGGCCTTACCCATTAATTATGTCGGCGTCGAGGCTATGCGCAATGGTGGGCACTTACTTTGCCCTCACTGGGCTCGTGATGACCTCTCGCATTGCCTGGATTGAGCGAGCCGTTGGCCATGATCGCTTGGTTTATTGGCATCGCCGACTCGGTCCTTATTCACTCTTTTTAATCGGATTTCACGTACTTCTCGTTGCCATTGCATATGCCGGGGGAGATGGATCGCGAGTCGGCGGCGAGCTTTGGAAATTCACCACCACCTATGTCTGGATGATGCCAGCGACCCTTGGATTCTTGTTCTTCGTAACTGCCGGAATCTCTTCCTACAAAAAGGTAAGAAAGAAGTTGTCTTACGAGACCTGGTGGACAATTCACCTCTATACCTACCTAGCCATTGCGCTGAGTTTTATGCACCAAATTCGCACAGGACCAATGTTTATGAATCACCCATTAAGTAAGTGGTATTGGGAAGGTTTGTATGCGCTCGTCGCTTCGACCATTCTCTTCTGGCGCTTTGTAATTCCATTGTTCCGCTTTGTCCGGCATGACCTACGTGTCTACAGACTCGTTGATGAAGGTGCAGGAATGGTTTCCGTCATTATGCGCGGACGCAATCTCGATCGCATGAAGGCTGAGGGCGGTCAATTCTTTAGCTGGCGTTTCATGGTGCCGGGACATCGCTGGGTCTCGCATCCTTATTCACTCTCAGCTGCGCCAACCAAGACAGAATTTAGAATTACCGTTAAGAATTTAGGCGATGGATCGAGCACTGTTCGTGATCTGCGACCTGGGACTCGGGTATTTTTCGAAGGACCGTATGGAATCTTTACGGCTGGAAAAGTAACTCAGGGACTTGGTCATGCAGTTCTTATAGGCGGAGGAGTAGGACTCGCTCCGTTGCTTGCGATCATGGGCGCGCTAGATGAATCCATCGATGTCGATGTACTTGTCCGCGTCTCATCCGAAGCAGAGATCGTGCTTAACCGCGAACTCGATGATCTAGCAAAGCGGCGCGGCGCAACCGTGCATTATTTAGTTGGCTCTCGCAAAACGCATCCAATGACGGCAAAGCAGATCATGCGTTATGTCCCAGATTTTCGTTACTGCGATGTTTACGTCTGCGGTCCAGTCGCGATGGTAGAAGCGGTGCGGTCTGCTGCCGGGGCGTTGGGCATTCCACGCGAGCGTTTCCATACGGAAATTTTTGAGTTTCATGCTAATTAATTCCTCGAGTGAAAGAGTGGTTCAACTATGGGCGTAGCGAAAGCCTCATTGATCGTTGTCGGCACAGCTGTCGGCTTAGGTGGCGTGCTTGCCTATCAACCACCTCATCACACTCTCGGTCTTGGTGGCGGTCTTGGTGGCGGATTAAAGGGCTTGGGTGGCGGAACTGCTACTCCAACTCCAACGCCTGCCCCAACTGAGACGACCCCGGCCCCTGTTGATACTCCAACGCCTACCCCGACGCCAAAACCAAAGAAGACCAAGACGCCGACCGGAACAGCCACAACTCCACCTGCGCCTAAGCCAACTACTTCTAAGAAGCCAGTGAAGAAGGGTCCAGTTAATGGAACGTTTACTGGGGCTGTAGGTCGGGCAGTTGCACCCAACGGCGTTGATTACGGCCCAGTACAAATTCAAATTCAGGTGGTTAACTCTAAGATTGTTGCAGTCGCCACTCTTCAACTTCCAAGCGCTACCGCATACGACCAGACCCTGAATCAAGAAGCTGTTCCAATTTTGACTCAAGAGACCATCGCCGCCTCATCATCGGAGATTCAAGGCGTTAGTGGTGCTAGTGGTACATCACAAGGCTGGTACGACTCGCTGGTTAGCGCACTGGCGAAGGCCAAAATTTAGGGAGTCAGTAGTCAGGGTGTCCAGCGAACCTCTTGACTCACTGGTTCATGGATTTCATCCACATAAGAAGTTACGGCAGTCTTAGAGTTTTCTTAGAATCGTCTTTTTTGTCCTATTTGTACTTTTGCGGCTTGTACAATTTGCCCTAACGAACGGAGATCAAGATGTCCACAAGGATGAAGAAAGTCATTGGAACATCCGCCCTGGGCGCCGTCTCCCTCTTCGAGCTTGCTTCGATGCAACCAGCAAGTGGAGCTACCTATTCCTACTCTGGCCCAGCAACTTCTGAATCAACTGGATGCCAAGGAAACTGTGGCGGCGAAAATATCACGGCAACAATCACTGTCGATAGTGCGAGTGGGACTTATAAAATTACGGCCGCTTCGATATCTGGGCTAAATACTCAAAGTACTAGTTATGTGAGCAGTTACAATGCCGTTCCGACGCTAACAAGTGAAGCAGTTTCTACACAACATGCACCAGTTACTGCTGTAACTCATGCGACAGCCCTAAGTACCGCATTTAACGCCTCTCTTACCGGAGCTATAGCAGCAGCAGCAGCCGCCGGCCATACCATCGGCTCCGTAGCGGCAACACCAACACCAACACCAACACCAACACCAACACCAACACCAACACCAACACCAACACCAACTGCTACCGCGACGGCAACACCAACTGTTACCGCGACGGCAACACCAACTGCTACTGCGACTAGCACAGCTACGGCAACTGCAACACCGACTGCCACGAGCACAGCTTCGGCAACCCCAACTCCAACGGACACCACGGTTCCTGCACCAACTCCAACGGACACAACAGTTGTTACGCAATTTGTGCCTGCTCCTGGCCCTGTTGTAAGCCCAGGTGGAATCCCCGTGCCATATTTTGCACCTTTGAATTTCCAATCTTTGATCTTTGCTTCTATTCCTAATTTCAGCGCCTACATCTCTCAGATCACTTCTGCGCAGTCCCAACTGAATGGCGTTACTGGGACGACAGGAACGGTTGCAACATCTCTCGCGGCAGCTAAGAGCGCGTTGACAGCTTTAAAGAATCAGGTAACCACCGAGCAAGGACAATATGCCTCGATCGCAGGAACCGTGCAAAACGGAGCAGCAATTCTTAACGGGCAATTTGCACAATTAGTGGCTGGGGCGAATCAGGCAATCTCTGATTACTATGTGGCAGTCCAAAATGCTGCCGCAGCCTTCTACTCCAAAGCCTTAGCTGCCGCTGCTGCAATTCCAACACCAACAGTGACTGTTACCGCAACGGCAACGGTGACAGCAATGGTTACTGTCACCGCCACCCCAACTCAGCCGCAATTTAACTTGGCCGTTGGTACCGTTATTAAGAAATCATTTACCTGCGTCAAGACTCTCTTCGGAGTTACAACGACCAAGGTGATCAAGGCGGCCGTTGTTAAGTGCCCACTTGGCTACAAGCTTAAGAAACCCGTATAAATTTAAGCTGTTTTACTTTCCTTCTGCTTTAGCCTTCAGCATTCCAAGCCTTACCATTCCATCTCTCTTGCCGACGCTTGGAAGAAGCAGCGGAAGCAATATGCGGCCCATCCCTTTCATCTTGGGAAAGTCATGCTGGAAAGTCACCTTCGTGCCCGAGCCAACGGCCTGCAGCGTAAAAGTGTTGATGAAATCGCCATTCTCATCGTGAGCCCGAAAGACAAACTTTGAATTGGGAACGACCTCGGTTACCTCGACCTCGTTCTGGTGGTTCTTCTCAGCGGGCGGAACAAAGCCCACGGAGCTGTACCTGCTACCAACCGCCCCATTGGTGCCGGAGGTAAGTTGGACGCTATACGGCTTGGGAGACCATTGTGAGTGCTTGGTTATGTCAGCGATCCAGGGCCAGACCGCTGAAGCAGGGGCGTCGATCATTTCAGAAATAAGTAGTTGAGCCATTTGGAATTCTTTCTCTCGTCGGGAGCCTAAAAATACACTTAACTATTTAGTTAAGTAAAGAGATTTTGAGTTGAATACTCTGCCCATATTGCGCG
>CAIPQX010000019.1 GCA_903867285.1 uncultured Actinomycetes bacterium
CGGCGACACTGCGATTATGAGCCGCATGCTCTACCAAGCTGAGCTACCCCGCCAAGAGTAATTTTCGAGCCCCCTATCGGAATCGAACCGATGACCTCTTCCTTACCATGGAAGCACTCTACCGACTGAGCTAAGGGGGCGAACCTACGCCCGCAAGGTTACAGGTAATGGGTAACTCGGCGAAATTCAAGGGTTGTACCTGCCTGCTCCTATTGAAAGGATGCCCTTATGAGTCTGCCTGAGAACCACCTACCCAATCTTCCGCATTGGCACCGACCACACCTAGGCGAGCGTCGCTGGCCGGTCTCCTTTGTCGTGGCAGTAGTGATTGTTCTCCAATATTTGCTGCCTAAAACACTCTCCCTCAAAAGTCAGCCTGATATCTGCATCCTGGAAGCTCTTCTCACCGTATTGCTCTTTGCGATCAGTCCAGGAAGAATTTCCCGGCATCGCAGATCAACCTGGTGGACGGGAGTCGCTCTTACCGGAGTTATGACAGCTAGCAATATCGCCTCAGCAGTGCACCTTTTGCAAAAGTTAATAGATGGGACAATTAAAAGTCCTGCGAATCTGCTCGCCTTTGGCGGTTCTATCTGGCTCACTAACATGGTGGTCTTCAGCCTCTGGTACTGGGAGTTTGATCGCGGAGGCCCAGGAGCGAGAGCTCAGGCAATCGATCCCTACCCAGATTTCCTCTTCCCGCAGATGACAGATCCCAGTTATGCACCGATGAATTGGAAGCCAACCTACTTCGACTATCTCTTTACATCCTATACAAATGCCAGTGCATTTAGCCCAACTGATGTCATGCCACTAACCAGGTGGGCGAAGATGCTGATGATGATTCAGAGCGCGACATCACTTATAACCGTAGGACTAGTTATTGCCCGTGCGGTAAATATTCTGCCTTAGTTACTTGGCGGTGTATTTTGGAACCAGATGTGCAAAGAATTGGTTGAGTTGCGCCCGCGGAATTCCCACGCTAATAGTCACAACTTGGGTTCCCGCCAAAGATCCGGCTCCCGGCTTATTAACAACGGTACGAGTTGCGCCACGGATGAGCATCATGTTCATTGGGCAGATATTCTTGGCGGAGCTTTCGGTGAGGGTGAGAGACTTCTTGCCAGTGCCATATTGAACTGAAACCGATTCATCTCTGCCGACTCCACACGTTGTCATGCCAAAGGTCTTTAGAGTCAATCCAACGGTGTAACTAGGTTGGTAAACAACATAGTTGAGACCGGTCTGGGCATCCTGATACGGATTGCCGCTTCCCATGGCAAGGGCCGGAATCACGTTAGTAGCGAGTATTCCTGCTGCTAATACGGGTACGAGACTTCTCCTAATCTTCATTGCTTTAGGCTACAAGGCTCTTCTGGGCTTTTCCTGTCGGACACCTGTGACTTCCCTATAAGTTTCCGATACTGCATTTCGCTAGTAACATTTTCGTTATGAGCGATGAGAGCCTTCCAGAATTTCCTGTAGCGGTTGATGAGGCCGCCCTTCGCGATCGAATTGACCCACTTTCTTATGATGTCTTGCGTAATGCGGCTACAGAACGTCCATTTACCGGTGAATACAACGACACGGATGTCGAAGGAAGTTACCGCTGTAAAGCCTGCGGAAATGAATTATTTAGAAGTGAGAATAAATTCCACTCGGGCTGCGGTTGGCCCTCTTTCTATGCGCCCACAAAAGAAGATGCGGTAGTACTCATTGAAGATGCATCACTGGCACCAAGGATTCGGACTGAAGTTCGCTGTGCCAATTGCGGATCCCACCTGGGCCATGTCTTTGAGGGTGAAGGGTATGACGTTCCAACGGACCAGCGTTGGTGCATCAATTCTGTGGCACTAGTTCTTGAGAAGAAGTAAGTCGTAATCAACTTTCAGGCAACGATTTTGAACAACTCTTAATCCATTTTTGACGGCACGGTTTGCAGAAATATCATCGCGTAAACCCAGTTGTAGCCACATGGACTTAGCTTTTACGGCTATCGCTTCGTCTAAAACTGTTGGTACATCTGCAACGTTGCGAAATACATCGACGATATCTACCCATTCTGGAATATCGGCGATGGAAGGATAAACATCGTGACCGAAGAGCTTTTCGAGGCGGGGGTTTACAAAGAAGAGCTGAAAATGCGAGTTATCCAGTAGCCATTCACTCACACCATAAACAGGACGTTCCGGATTATCAGATGCGCCAACAATTGCTACGGTTTTGGAACTCCTAAGTAGTTCTGCTACCTCTTCATCGCTGGGCGGAACCCACATAATGGTCATCGCATAGCCGCCATCTCTGTCGCAATAAATCCCTCGTAGGCCAAAACCTCACGATGGATGTCGGTGGCGCTCCAATTGAGAGTTGGCGCAATCATCTCTGCGATTTCACGCGACACACCTAAGCCGTGAGTGGAGTGTTCCATCGCAAACCGCAATCTGCGCGCCATAACATCAACCAAGGTGCGAGCCCCTTCGTGCGTAACCGCGTATAGAACTTCGGCTTTGATATATCCAGCACCGGGAATGATCTCAGTCGCAAGGTCAGATTCCTTGGCAATCATCTGAAAGATGTCGCTGATCAGTGACCCATATCGATTGAGCATCCGCTCTACAGTTGCAGTGGACACTGAATAACTCTGCGCCAGAGCGGGAATCTGTTTAACCAGATTCCGATAACCAGCCGCACCAAGAAGTGGAAGCGATTTTGTTGATGATTTAGGAACTTTGCGATCTAGGTCCTTAATAGCTGCATCCACAGCATCAGCTGCCATAACGCGGTATGTGGTGTACTTGCCGCCGGCGATGCTTACGAACCCCTTCAAAGGATGATCAACCGTGTGCTCGCGGGAAATCTTCGTGGTCGAAGAGTCTTTCGCCGGAGAAACTAGCGGCCTTAACCCGGCATAAACGCTAAGTATTTGCTCTCGCCGAATCTTAGGCAGCAATACCTTATTCGCTTCATTGATGATGTAATCGACATCGCTGCTCTCTGCCAAGGGGTACTCGCGATCACCGGTGTAATTCGTATCTGTGGTTCCGAGCAGCCACTCGTTGCCCCAAGGGATAATGAAGAGAACGGAGAGTGAGGTCTTAATAATTATTCCGGTCTTGGCATCGATGGCATCCTTGGGAAGGATGATGTGAACACCTTTACTCATCTTAATTTTGTAGCCCGGCTTTATTCCAAATTGCTCATAAAGTTCTTCATTCCAAATACCGGCGGCTGCAACAACCACTTTCGATCTCACACTAATGTTTTCACCATCAACTTCGACAACCGCACCGGTGATCGTTTCAGAGCTGCGAACAATCTGTCGGACCGTTGCCCCGGTCACGATACAGGCGCCATGGTCTTTTGCCGTTCGGGCAACAGTGACTGTGTGCCTGGCATCATCTACTTGCGCGTCGAAGTAAACGAGACCCCCTGTGACTAACTCTGGATTCAATGATCTTGCTTCGTTGCGCATCTCGCCGAAAGTAATGTGTCTGTGCCATGGGACTGCGCGCAATTTTCCGCGTAGTAAGTCATAGAGCATCAGCCCCGCGCCAACATAAATACGGTCGAGATATTTCTTGTGCAAGGGATAGACAAAGGAGAGGGGCTTAACCAGGTGAGGGGCTTGATCGGTGATCATCATCTCCCGCTCGTGCAAAGCTTCGCGCACCAACTTGAAATCGAATTGCTCTAAGTAGCGCAACCCTCCATGAATTAATTTGCTCGATCTAGAGGATGTTCCCGCAGCAAAATCGTCGCTTTCGACGAGTGCAACTTTGAGTCCGCGCGCAGCCGCATCAAGAGCGATTCCGCTTCCGACAACTCCACCGCCAATGACCAAAAGATCGAACTCTTGAGACTTTAATTCTGCGATATCTACGCTGCGTTGTTCAGGATTAAGCACTGACTTATTGGAGGCCACGTGCTTAGAATACGGGTATGTCTTACATCGGGGCGATCGACCAAGGAACGACCAGTACCCGCTTCATGATCTTTGACCAGGCCGGGTCGGTCATCGCCGCTGCTCAAAAGGAGCACAACCAAATCCTGCCCCAGGCTGGATGGGTGGAGCACGATCCGCTGGAAATATTGCGAGCAACTGACGCTGTTATTAAAGAGGCCTTATCGACTGCTGGTCTAGTCGGCCGTGACCTAGCCGCCATCGGGATCACTAACCAGCGCGAGACAACCGTTGCCTGGAACGCAATGACCGGAGTCCCACTCGGGAGCGCAATCGTCTGGCAGGACACCAGAAGTCAATCGATATTGGATGAGATCACACCTGATTCGGCTCGCCAGATCACCCATAAGACCGGCCTACCTCTTGCTCCCTACTTTTCAGCGAGCAAGATGAGTTGGATGCTTAGAAACTCTGCCACAGTTTCCAGCGCAAGGGATCAGCAGGAGCTCCGCTTTGGAACGATCGACTCCTGGCTCGTTTGGAATTTAAGCGAGGACAATATTCACGTCACCGATGTCTCTAATGCATCGCGCACCCTCCTGATGAATCTACAAACCCTCAATTGGGATGAGGAACTTCTCGCGATCTTCGATATCCCGCTGGACTCTCTAGCCAGCATCAAGAGCTCCTCTGAAATTTATGGTTACACCGATCCCAATGGAGTATTTGGGGCCCGCATCCCAATAGCTGGAATCGTAGGAGATCAGCACGCCGCGCTCTTAGGTCAACTCTGCTTTGAAAAGGGCGAATCGAAGACCACGTATGGAACGGGAAATTTCGCACTGATCAATACCGGAACCGAGATCATTCGTTCCAAGAAGGGCCTACTCACGACACTCGCTTTTAAATTGGGCGATGAGCCGGCCAACTACGCCCTCGAAGGTTCCGTCGCAGTCACCGGATCAGCGGTGCAATGGCTGCGCGATCAATTAGGAATAATCGAGAAATCCTCCGATGTCGAAACTCTTGCCAAGAGTGTTCCTGATAATGGGGGCGTCTATTTTGTTCCAGCATTCTCCGGACTCTTTGCTCCCTATTGGCGCGGGGATGCGCGGGGGGTCATCGTCGGCCTCACTCGAGCGGCCACTAAGGCGCACATTGCGCGGGCCACCCTGGAAGCGATCTGTTATCAGACGCTCGATGTTATTCGGGCTATGGAGGAAGAGACCGGGGTGCGCATTAAGGTCCTCCGCGTCGATGGCGGAATAACCCAGAATCAACTCTGCATGCAGATGCAGGCCGACATACTCCAGACCGAAGTTTCTCGACCTATCGTTGCCGAGACAACTGCCCTCGGCGCTGCTTATGCCGCGGGGCTCGCTGTGGGAATATGGCGGGATAAATCCGAATTAAAGACGCAGTGGCGAGAGAGCAATCGGTGGAAGCCAGAGATTACTGCGGAGGTTGCAGAGGCTGGATTACATAACTGGAGTAAGGCTATTGAACGTACGCTCAACTGGATATAACGCGCGCTCCATCGCTGGGCAGCGAGGTAAAGAATCGAGGATTTCTAAATCCAGCCTCGGAAAATGCTTTTTGAATCAAACTTTCACACCGCTTTACATGTTCAGTTTTTATCAGCGCAATTGCACTTCCGCCAAAGCCTCCACCTACCATGCGCGCTCCGAGAGCACCTTGGTTGAGCGCCGTATCAACCGCCAGGTTTAACTCTGGACAAGAAACGGTGTAATCATCGCGAAGTGAACGATGCGATTGATTGAGTAAATCGCCCAGACGGAGAAAATTATTCGCTTTAAGTGCTTCCACGGCATCCAAGACTCGCTTCATCTCTGTGACGGCATGAAATCCACGTAGATAAGTAACTGGATCAAGTTCCGACTGTCGCGCAGCATATTCCGCAACAGATATATCGCGCAGAGAGGTGATTCCTAAGACCGCGACCGCCTTTTCACAGGAAGCGCGCCGTTCGGCATATCCCCCATCGATCAACTTATGGTGCGCCTGCGTATCAATTATGAGTAGTTCAAGGCCTTGAGGGGCGATGAGAAATGGAATGTTTACGGAGCTCAGATCCCGACAATCAAGAAGGAGCGCCGAACCGGATTTCGCCATGAGAGATACAGATTGATCCATGATTCCGCAAGGAACTCCGACATATTCATTTTCAGCTCGCTGCGTCGCTCTTGCTAACTCTTCTAGAGTTAAGCCTTTGCCAAATAGGTGATTGATTGCTGTTGCGATAGAACATTCGAGGGCGGCACTGGATGACAAGCCGGCGCCCAGAGGAACACGCCCATCGATCAATAAATCAACACCGGTATCCACGCCTAGAACCCATAGAACTCCAAGGGCATACCTTGCCCAACTCTCACCCGTAAGGGGCGCGAGTTCATCCAGTGTAAATTCAAGGATGTCAGCGCTCTTTTGTACCGAAGCAATTCGAATCTGCCTATCTTTGCGCAGCGCCATCGCGACGGTTGTCTTATCAGATATCGCAAAGGGGAGGACAAATCCATCGCTGTAGTCGATATGTTCCCCGATTAAATTGACCCGTCCAGGAGCAGCTGCTACTACCTCTGGAGCACGGCCAAATAAATCTTTAAAGCGTTGCGATGTCTCTTGCACGATTCCCCTATTTGTAGGTCAATGAGTAGGCCAAGGTGTACTTACCTGGTTTGATAAGATATTTTTCTAGCGTGTCTGGACCACACGATGCTGTACCAACGCCACGATGAATGGTGTCTATGGAAACGACCGTCACCGAAGGTTTTAGTTCAACGTCATGGGTAGCTGAAGCTAATTCGCTAGCACGGTGCGGAGTAACCGATACCTGACCCGGTTTCTCTAGCTCAATACGAATAGTTTCATGATGATTGTTTGAGATCTCTAACCAACGCACATCGGCGTGGCCGCCGTTCTCCTGGGGCTTTACATAGGGAACGTACTGCTCGGCAACTTCAGATTCATATCGACCCACTGGACTTAAACGTCGGTCCGGATAAGTCTCATTAGGACCAGTGCCAAAGTAGGCAAGATGGGCAAAGTTGCGATCAAGTTCAAATGTTGTGCCGACTCGGGCAACATCGTGCAAGACCTTAGGAAGCGTAGTTTCTTCTACGACTCTCAATCCATCAACTATCTCGCTGATGATCTGGGTTTGCTTGATCTCTATTCCGCTACTGGTCGTGTAAATCGATGAGACCTTATAGCTATTTCCGGACTTCGCAATCTTTACCTTTGTACGCTCCAAATTATCAATTCCCCACTCATGCCAGCGGCGGGAGATATTTCCGATTCGGTCGTTGTCAGTAGGTGCACGATAAAGGTTGAGGCGCGGATTAAATGAACCAAAGCCCATGTAAATAGAGCCATCGTCATTGAGTGTATTCATGAGCACCTTAGGTGGCATCACCTTTGCGGTAGCCAACTTCTTCGATGGCAACTTGAATTGAGCCCAGCCAACTTCAGTAAATGCCGGCGCCCAAGCCGTCTCTGATTTCTTAACAACATTGAAGTTAATGAAACGTTCGCCCAGTTCTGGCGCGCTCTTCAGGAATTTAGATGAAACTTTCACAGAAGCTGTCGCCTGAGGAGCAATAACGGGAAGTTTTACCCGACCATAGTCCAGAACTTCGCCATCTACCGAGATGTTCCAAGCGATCTCATAATCCTTGGAATCTACGAAGAAGTTCTTGTTCTTAACTTTAAATGTTCCGGCAATTGCGCTTACTGAGGTGATCAAGAATGGCGCAGCGATTGTCTTGAATTCGAGCATGGCTGGTTTTGGAGTGCGGTCGGGAAAGACCATGCCGTCGCAACAAAAGTTGCCATCGTGGCGCTCTTCGCCAAAGTCTCCGCCGTATGCCGAGCGTTTACTTCCATCAGGAAGTGTCTGCTCGATTCCGTGATCCCAGAACTCCCAAATAAATCCGCCTTGCAAGCCCGGAAGAGTGTGAATCGCCTGCCAATATTCGGCCAGCGTTCCGTTGGAATTACCCATGGCATGCGAGTACTCACACATGATCAATGGACGAGTCCCAAGGCTCGACTTGGCGTAAGAGATGATTGCATCGATCGATGGATACATCGGACAGACCACATCGGTGAGTGCAAGATTCGCTGTCCAATATGGACGGATTGCGCCCTCGTAATGCAATGGACGAGAAGGATCAAATGTACGAACGTATGCGGCGGCGGCTTCATGGTTAGACCCAGCACCCGACTCATTGCCGAGCGACCACATCACGACGGATGGATGGTGGATATCTCGTTGCACCATGCGAGCGACTCGATCCACCCATGGCGTCAAATATCGTTGATCATTGCAGAGAGAATCTTGAAAAGCGTGCGATTCAATATTGGCTTCTCCGATGACATAGAAACCCAGCTCATCTGCTAAATCTAAAAAGGCAGGGTCATTTGGATAATGCGATGTGCGCACGGCATTGAAATTGAATTTCTTCATTTCGAGCAAATCCCTACATAACGTGCGACTTCATGAGGTTGCAGCGTGATCGTAATTTTCGGGCGACAATAGTTCGAGCCATTTCCCATACGCGCTGGATCTGCTGGTCCAAACTTCTCCCCCGTGGCTGTTACTAGATCGGGAATGTAATCAAGGTTTTGAACCGCACCTGTCTTGTTCCTTATATCCATGAGGATATGGCAGATCGCACCGCGGCAGGTCATTGGATTTTGCGGAGTTAATACGGTCAGCTTAAAGATTGGACTGGAACCGTTATCTGCATTTGCGTGCTGATAATTGAAGGCCAGTTTAATCCCGCTCACCGCGAGCAAGAGAACGAAAATACCTATAATCGAGTTTCTAATTAAGTGACGTTGAATTGCAAATTTCAATTTGCTAGAAAAACGCCGGTCTTCAAGCTTTAATCCCGGCGCAAGAGTGTCATCAATAACTTC
>CAIPQX010000020.1 GCA_903867285.1 uncultured Actinomycetes bacterium
GGGTTCTCTCCAGCTTTCGGGAGAACGGCTTTAGGGGTGCGTGCCATGGCGCGTATCTTGCCACGCTATTTACGGCAGGATGGGGATGTGGGCTTTGGACTGGCAGATCTGTCGCAATCTATCTTTGCGACCCTTGGGCTTCCCGGCACGGATAATCGCCTCGCGCTCGTCGAATCGCGACGGACTTGCCTCCTACTTATCGATGGCATGGGCTCTAAGTCGCTCGAGAGTTATAAATCACAATTTCCGATATTTGCTTCAGTGAAATCATCTTTCGAATTAGCATCGCACTTTCCATCAACCACTGTTACTAATCTGACGAGTTTGGGTACCGGAGAACTTCCGGGCGTCCATGGAATGCTGGGATACACGGTACGCGTTCCCAATTCTGGAACTCCGGGACGATTACTCAATGCACTTAAATGGGATGATCGAGTCGATCCACTCTTCTGGCAGAAGGTACCAACACTCTTTGAGCGCGGTGTAGAACATGGGATTTCGGTTACGAATATCGCCGAGAAGCGTTACGAGGGAAGCGCATTCACGCAAGCTGCGTTACGTGGAGCGAAGTATGTAGGTGCTAATCGCAGCGACGAGATGGTTAAAGCTGCTGTCGAGGCGCTCGCTGAACCATACTCATTCACGTACTTATATATAAATGCCCTCGATCATGCCGGCCACAATGATGGTGTCGGTAGTGAGAAATGGCTATTAGCTTTGGGACAGATCGCCGAACTTATAAGTGCGTTAATGGCACGCCTGCCGAAGAACACGGATCTGTACATCACGGCAGACCATGGCATGGTAAACGTAGGAGAGAAGATTGTTCTGGGCCAAGACAATAAATTGATGGATAACATCACCCTCGTCGGTGGAGAACCGCGGGCTCGCCACATGTATGTCACTGAAGGAGCTGCGGCGGAGACGATTGCACAATGGCGTGAATATTTGGGCGAACGCGCCACTATTTATTCGCGCGAAGAAATGGTTGCGAACCAAACTTTCGGAGCAGTTGTGTCACAGGATAGTTTCGAACGTATGGGAGATTTTATGGCGATTGCAAATACAGAGGTTATCTTGATCGATCCAAGTCGCATCCCCCAAGAGTCATCCATGGTGGGGCATCACGGGGGTGTGACAGAGATGGAGTCTGCTATTCCTCTTCTGAAGTTTCTTTAGGTCCACCAAACATAATGTCATCCCAAGATGGAATCTTTAGTCTTTTGGTAATTCCATCGCGCTTCTCGGCCTCCGAAACGGTGTCTGCCTGACTCGGTCCGGTATTGATAATGGCATCGAGGCTAGAAATTTTGATCGGCTCTGGGAGGTCGGATTGATTGACTTCTTCACGAACCGCTACTAGCCGTGGTGCGGGCGTCGCGGAGGGATAGACAATCCCATGGGATGGGGAAGCGCTGTGCGCCTCCAACTCATCTCCAGCAATCCAAGCAGCCCCGTCATCGAGAGCTTCCAGACTGCGGTTGTTGATATCGAAGGTCCAATTGGCTTCGCTGGTCCCGCCACTTTTGGTGGGGTAGAAAAGGACGATGTTCCACGAGCCATCAGGTAATCGCCAGGTGTTCCATTCAACCAAAGTCATATCGACGCCACGAGGGGCAAGCTGTGAGATCGTCGCCGCTGAAAGTGTGGGAGCGTGCTTCTCTCTGCGCAGTTGTGCCGCCAGAGCTAGACCGATGACGTAAGCGCGTTCCTGCAAGATTGGTCCGGAGAACTTCTCAACTTTCTCGGCGCTCCAGTCGGAAGTTCGCACGATAGAGTCGATGCTTTCACCACCACGTAAGCGGGCTTGGACATCTTTAACGGTGACAGCGGATTGTTCATCCTCGTTGACGACAGAAACGAGGCGGGGTTGATTGACCAAAGATCGGAGTTGATCACTGATGCGTAGGCTGAAGTTGACTCCATCTTTCGACTGTAATTCGAGTTCGCTGCCGTCATCTGATCGTCCAATTAATCGTAAGTCGCTCACGGGCAAAGAGTGCCACAACTGCGGGGGCAAGGTTGGGATATTTGGGTGGTCCTAGTGATCTGAAATCCGACGCCAGGTCCGTAGGTAAGGCAAGGTCGCCAAATTCCCCAAAAAGAGGCAGATGACCGGGACAATAAATGCCTTACTCGCTCCCTGTGAGTCGATGATATGGCCCGTCAGTGTTCCCGGCAGGGCGCTTCCCAACGAGAGACCCGCAATCACCCACGAGAGCGTCTCGGTCACTTTCTCTGGCGGAACTGATTTTTCGGCGACGTTGTATCCCGAGACGATGAGCGGTGCGACGCCTACTCCGGACAGGAAGAGGGCAATTGTCAGCATCACCATGGAGTGGATGAAGAAGAAGGGGAGAGAAAGAACCAAGATCACAGCTAGGTTGATGCGAAAGCGCGAAGCATCTTTTAGCCGCCATTTAACCGAACCATTAAATATTGCGGCGATTCCACTACCCGCTGCCCAAATCGCGAGAACGAGGCCGGTGAAGGCTGCATGGTGATGTTGCTGGGCGTAGCCGACCACGGCCAGGCCCGTTGAGCTAAAGAAAGCACCCAAGAATATAAATGGAAGAAATACGGCTTGAACGACCGGCATTGCTAAAACTAAACCGTGTTTCCCACTCTCATCTTTCTTAAAGGGAGGTGGCTCTGTCGAACGTTGTGAGATGAAGAGTGTCGTACCAACGGCCATGAAAGAGAAACCCATGATCATGCCGGCAGCTGGCGATATGAAAGTTGCCGCTGACGACGCGACCAAGGGTCCAATAATGAAAATAATCTCATCCATCAACGCTTCATAGGAGTAGGCGGTATTTATCATGACGCGATCTTCGGAGAGAACCCAGAGCCAACGCCGGCGTACTAGGCCTCCGACATTGGGAAGAAAGATCTCGGCAAGGAAGATCGCGCTCATCCAAATGTAGGTAGGGGCGTGCTTGCTTATTGCGACGAGAAAGATGAGATCGAAGATGATGTAGAAGGGGATGGTAAAGCGCAGTACCTTGCGTTGCCCGAGTCGGTCTGCATAACGCGACCAGGTGGGGCTAAAGACGGTCGAGATCAAAGCGGCGCCTGTGGACACGGTCCCTGCCAATGTATACGAATGTTTTACATGAACAATTACGAAGGTGATCGAGAGCAAGGTCATCGAGATCGGAAGACGAGCGATAGAACCAGCTATAGAGAATCGGAGCGCTCCTGGTACCGCGAAGAGTTTGCGATACGGAGAAAACATACCTAGATTCTAGCCATGAAGCAGCAATCGCAGACCGAGCTCATCAGCGAACTACTTATCCTCGCAGAGGGGATTGCGCAGCGGGCTGGCGAGCTATTGAGCAATCGTCCCGATACCTTCGATATCAACGAGAAGAGCTCAGCACGCGACTTTGCAACGCATATGGATCATGCCAGCGAGAAGCTCATTGTGAGCGAAATTTTGGCGGCGCGCCCGGGCGATGGAATCATCGGCGAAGAGGGCGCGAATCGTGAATCGCAATCAGGTATCACCTGGGTGATCGATCCGATCGATGGCACCGTTAATTATTTTTATAACTTGCCTGGGTGGAACATCAGTATCGCGGCTAAAGATGAAGAAGGCGTTCTCATCGGAATCGTCTACGCACCCACGCTCAACTCACTCTGGCGTGCCAGTCGAGGGGGAGGGGCGTTTCTCAATGACCGGGCGATCCACTGTTCTAAAGCCGAACTATTGGAAGATTCTTTGATCGCGACGGGATTTTCCTACGATCTTGCAGAGAGGGTGCGACAGGGAGAGAAGATCGCCTCCCTGATCCCGCGCGTTCGAGATATTCGGAGAAATGGCGCCGCCGCCGTAGACCTCTGTCACGTGGCTAGCGGTGCTGTTGATGGATACTTTGAAACAGGGCTCAAAGAGTGGGATCTGGCCGCTGGAGGACTGATTGCCCGCGAGGCCGGGGCGCTGGTGAGTGGACGAAATGGCACTACTGCGGGCGAAGAGATGGTTATTGCTGCTGGAGCAGCCCTACACGAGCTCCTCACGCTCGAAATTGGCTAGCCCAGCCTGACTGTGGCAAGATACGGTCTTCAACGAATAACAATATTGGCAGGCCCTCTGACGACGGCCCCATAAGCAAAGGATTACCCATGAACGTTTTGGATGCGGTTGATGCCGCCTCGCTCAAAAAGGGCATTATCAACTTCCGCTCTGGCGATGAGATCAAGGTCCACGTTCGTGTTATCGAAGGTTCTAAGAGTCGTATCCAGGTCTTCCAAGGCGTAGTAATTCGCCGTCAAGGTGCCGGAGTTCGCGAGACTTTCACAATCCGTAAACTTTCATACGGTGTTGGAGTAGAACGTACCTTCCCAGTACACACCCCAGTAATTGAAAAGTTTGAGATGGTTCGCCGTGGCGATGTCCGTCGCGCCAAGCTTTACTACCTACGCGATCTGCGCGGCAAGGCTGCCAAGATTAAAGAGCGTCGTGGCGCTAACAATGAGTTCATTGTTGAAGATGTAATTGTTGAAGAGGTAGTTATCGAAGAGGTAATTACTCCTGAGGTTGTAGAAACCCCAGCAGTTGTAGAAGCCGTTGTCGAAACTCCAGCAGTTGTAGAAGAAGTTGCTGCAGAGTCTGAGACACCAGCCGAACAAGCTTAATTATTTTTAAGATGCGCCTTCCCAAAAAGGGTTCGCTACTTCGAGAAGTTCCGATCATTGTTATTTCGGCGCTTGTTGTTGCCGTAATTATCAAAACCTTTTTTGTGCACTTTTTTTATGTTCCATCGGGCTCTATGCAGAACACTCTGGGAATCGGCGATCGCATCGCTGTTAATAAATTTTCAGCGATGTTCAGCGATATTCGCCGTGGAGAAGTTGTTGTCTTCAAAGACCCTGCTGGATGGCTAGGAACCCCTCCGCCTCCAACAGGAGATGTTTTCACTCGCGAATTAAAGCGTGCCCTTGTTGACGTTGGCGTTATGCCAGATCCAGCCACTCAATATTTGGTGAAGCGCGCCATTGGAGTCGCTGGAGATCACATAGTTTGTTGCGATGCAAAAGGTCGCTTGCAGGTAAATGGAACTTCAATCAATGAGAACTATCTTTTCCCGGGTAACACCCCGAGTGATTCCAAATTTGATGTCACTGTTCCCAAGGGAGATATCTGGGTCATGGGCGATCATCGAGGGGCCAGTGCAGATTCGCGCTTCCACACCGACGATATTCATAAAGGATTCGTTCCACTCAGCGACGTGGTTGGTCGCGCAGAATTTGTCGTGTGGCCACTTAGCCACGTTAAGTTTTTATCGGTCGCACACGACCTATCGAAGGTTCCGGTTAAAAAGTAACCGCAATGTCTGGCATCGAAGCCGCACTGCGCGCCAGCGGAGTTATGCGAATCGCTGGAGTCGATGAAGCGGGACGCGGTCCCTGTGCTGGCCCTCTGATAATCGCAGCAGTCATTCTCAAAGATTCTGATTCCCCAGTGCTCGCGCGTGTACGCGACTCCAAGGCCTTAACAGAAAAGGTTCGAGAAGAACTTTACGAAGTTGTCATCGATCAGGCGCTCAGTTATTCCATCATCGAAATTGCACCAGAAGAGATCGATCGATTTGGACTTCATAAATCCAACCTCGAA
Source organism: uncultured Actinomycetes bacterium (assembly GCA_903867285.1). Taxonomy (GTDB): domain Bacteria; phylum Actinomycetota; class Actinomycetes; order Nanopelagicales; family Nanopelagicaceae; genus PALSA-747. Next base: position 5,621 of record CAIPQX010000020.1, read on the forward strand.
GGTATGCGCCGCGCCATTAACTCACTAACGACCCCACCTGAATATGTGCTCACCGATGGATATGCCATCGAAGGGCTCGCCATCCCGAATCTGGCGGTCTGGAAGGGCGACCAGGTCGCTCTAAGCATCAGCGCCGCATCCATTCTGGCGAAGGTCTATCGCGATCGGATCATGCGCGAGATGGATGTTAAATACCCGGGCTATGGTTTTGCGAAACACAAGGGATATGCAACCGCCGCTCACACGGCAGCTCTGCAGGAGTTGGGCATTACGGAGATACATCGCAAGAGCTTTGCGAATATCGCTTCTTTGATTTAATCAACAGGGGAAGTTTTCAACAGCGATACCGCTGGCAGAACTCCTATTTCTTTTAGGGCACTACTTTCCATATATGTCACGTCGAGAAAATTTGATAGGTGCTGCAGGGGAGACGCTAGTTGCGACCTATTTACGCGAGCAAGGCGCGGTGCTCATCGCCACGAATTGGCGCATAAAGGAGGGCGAGATAGATCTAGTCGCGAGGCTGGACGGCAGGTTGTTGTTTGTTGAAGTGAAGAGTCGCACAAGCGCCAAATTTGGGCATCCATTAGAAGCTGTCGGGCCAGAGAAGGCGCATCGCCTCCAAAGGCTGGCGCTGGCGTGGATTGCGATGCACGACCAATGGGGTGCTGATTACCGTATTGATTGTGCGGCAGTGCACTTTAGAGATGGGCTGAAACCTGCAATTGAATATCGCGCCGGAGTTCTTTGATGACACTGGCGCGCGTTAAGAGCATTGCCTTACTCGGGTTGCGCGGTGAAATAGTGGATATAGAAGTGGACATTTCAGATGGATTACCAGGGTATTCCTTGCTGGGCTTACCCGACGCTGCTCTTCTCGAATCAAGAGAGCGAGTACGTTCGGCGCTACAAAATTCCGGAGCCACGTGGCCCAATAAACGAGTAACCGTCTCTCTCTCGCCTGGGTGGCTTCACAAAAGTGGTTCCGGGTTCGATCTTCCAATCGCCATCGCTCTGTTGATGGCGCAAGGAACAATTACCTCGCGGAATTTGGAGGAACATATATTTCTAGGTGAGCTAGCCCTTGATGGATCGATTAGACCGATTCGGGGAGTTTTGCCGGCATTACTAGCAGCAGCTGATCGTGGAATAACCACCGCCGTAGTCCCGTTAGCCAACGCCGCTGAGGCAATGGGACTCGCAGGCGTTAAATCGATCGCAGTGTCACATTTGAATCAGGTCATCTCATTTATTGAAGAGGGGGTAATTCCAGAAGTAAATCTCGAAGAGATTAAGAAGGTGAGCGAATCACCTCTCGATTTGAGCGAAGTGGTGGGACAGAAGCGAGCACGGTTTGCGCTTGAGATCTCTGCAATCGGTGGGCATCACCTTTTATTAATTGGCCCACCTGGAACAGGAAAGACTATGTTGGCAGAACGCATTCCGACAATCATGCCCCCACTGACTCGCGAAGAGGCAGTGGAAGTAGCTGCGATTCATTCGGTAGCTGGTGCGCTGGGGGAGAGAAATCTGGAATCTAGAACCCCTCCCTTTGTATCTCCGCATCACACAGCCACAGCGACGGCGATGGTTGGCGGTGGGGCGCATTTCATCAAACCCGGCGCTTGTTCTATGGCGCATGGCGGAGTTCTCTTCATTGATGAAGCACCAGAATGTAAACCTGGAGTTCTAGATTCGCTACGACAACCGCTTGAATCAGGATCGGTTGTTATCTCTAGGGCAGCTGGGAGCACTACCTTTCCGGCGGACTTTCTTCTCGTAATAGCCGCGAATCCCTGCCCCTGTGGACGATTTAATGGAAAGGGGCGGGCGTGCACTTGCACCTCGCTGCAAATTCGTCGCTATCTACAACGCCTTTCTGGACCCCTCCTGGATCGAATTGATATCCGCACCTTCGTCGAAGTGCCAACGCGAACCGAGTTAGCTGCCAGCCAAGGGGGCGAGTCAAGCAGCGATGTACGTTCCCGCGTCATTGCCGCTCGCGCCGTAGCCGCCGAGAGATTTACTAGAGATCTTTGGAGCACCAATTCGCAAATTCCTGCGAGCCAACTGCGATCTCGCTTTCGCGCCACCAAAGCGGGTATGGCCTTCTTGCATACTGAACTTGACCATGAGCGACTGAGTGCGCGGGGATATCACAAGGTGATGCGACTAGCCTGGACTATCGCTGATCGCAATGGAGTTACGGCCCCAGGGTTAGATGAGGTGGAGAGTGCTTACCACCTGCGACAAGGTGTTGAAATTTTATGAGCGGCTCGGATGCCGGTGCGCACCTTGCGCTCTTAGCCCTATTCGAGGGTGGGAATGAATATTGGAGCTCTGAATATCTTCGCCTGGGAGCACAAGAACTTTTGGAACGAATATCTTCCGGTGCATATGCGGATTATAAGAAGAGCGGTTACAAATTAAGCAGTTCACTGGCAGAGATAGATACAAATATGCTCGAAGATCAGGTGGCGGCATCGGGTGGATTTCTCTTGACGCGTAACGATGCGGATTGGCCAACTGGCTTAAATGATTTAAAAGCTCCGCCTATTGCACTCGTTGGTCGAGGAGCTCGGCCAGCGCTTGCAAATTTGGAGCGTTCGCTTTCAATTGTAGGAACGAGAAATCCAACGGAATATGGAGTGCGCATCTCGGGTGACTTCGCCGCTGGTGCGGTGGACCGCGAGTGGACTGTTATTAGTGGAGGCGCTTTCGGAATCGATAGCGCGGCGCATCGCGGCGCAATCGTCGCTGAAGGACAGACGATCGCAATTCTCGGTGGGGGAGTGAACTCCGTTTTTCCAAGTGGGAATGAACGCCTCTTTCGCGAGATAGTCGAAAATGGTTTGCTGCTCTCCGAAGTGTTGCCCAATGTGCATGCAATCCCCTCTCGATTTCTTACACGAAATAGATTGATAGCCGCGATTTCACGCGCAACAATTGTTGTGGAAGCCGCCTTCAGAAGTGGTTCCCTGCGCACCGCACGCGATGCGGCAGAGATATTTCGTCCAGTGCTCGCGGTTCCAGGTCCAATCACTTCGCCTACCAGTGATGGTTGTCACCGCTTGATAGGCGAGCGGACCGCTGAAATCGTTACGTCGATAGCAGACTTTATGGAACTGGTCGGCCCGCTCCTGGATTAATGGGACACTTAGCCCATGACAACAGAGCACCGCGCCGGATTCGTTGCGGTAATTGGACGCCCTAATGTGGGTAAGTCCACCCTGGTCAATGCTCTCGTCGGCAAGAAGATTGTTATTACCTCGACCCACCCCAACACCACTCGTAACCCGATTCGCGGAATTATCTCCAGATCTGATTACCAGATGATTTTGGTGGACACCCCGGGAATCCATAAGCCCAAGACCCTGCTCGGCACGCGCCTCAATGCGATGGTGCAAGAGAATTTGGAATCGGTTGATGCCGCCCTGCTCTGTCTGCCCGCTGATGAAGCGATCGGCGCGGGGGATGAGTACATCGTTAAGCAGTTAGGCCATATCCGTCACATTTATATCGCGGTGACAAAGGTTGATACCGCAAAGAACGATGATCTGATTGCTAAGCTCGTTGAAGTTTCCAATTTCATTACTAAGACTGGCATTACCGTCGATGAGATCGTTCCAATTTCAGCTAAGAATCTAGAGCAGACCGATTTATTGCTCGATCTATTGGTCAAGGCGCTGCCGGCATCCCCATCGCTCTACCCCGAAGACATTGATACCGATCAAGCCGCAGAATTACACATCACCGAATTGATTCGTGAAGCAGCCATTCAAGATCTATATGAAGAACTTCCGCACTCGGTTATGGTGACCATCGACGAGATGAGCAAGCGCGAAGGTAAGAACTTTTATGATATTCACGCCACGATCCATGTGGAGCGCGACTCCCAGAAGTCCATCATTATCGGACCGCAAGGCAGTCGCTTGAAAGATATCGGTATGCGCGCCCGCGCTGGAATCGAAACATTTTTAGATGGTAAGAGCTACTTGGGATTGCACGTAAAGGTATCGAAAGAGTGGCAGCGCGATCCAAAGGCGCTGGCACGACTTGGATTTACCGAGTAACTGGTTTTCTGCCTGCGTAGTAGGAACCGATCATCACGAGTGGTAAGCCGACCAATATCCCAGTAGTTAATTTTTCATGCAAAACAATAACTCCAAGCAGTACGGCTACGCCGGTATTTATGTAAGCGACGAGTGAAGCGCGAGCTGCGCCGACATCTGCCAGGATCTTGAAAAAAACCACGAAAGCTATTGCAGTGGGGAATACGCCGAGCGCAAGGAGAGAGTAAACCGAATTTGCCCGAACATGATGATGGGGCCATTGCGCAACTGCAAAGGGTAGATATAAAACAGTAGTAATCAACATCGCGATTCCATTGACGGCCGCTCCATCGAGTTCGGGAATTTTATAACGAACTAAAGTCGGTGCGATTGCATAGGCCATAGCTGCTAGTAGCAAGAGAAGAATTGCAACGGTATCTACCTTGCCTTGCAAGCTTTCGATGCCGACGACTAAACAAATTCCGATGAAGCCAACTGCCAGACCGATGAGGCGAGAGGAATGCCAAACAGTTTTATCGCCGAGCGCACCATTGAGAAGAGTGGCCCAGATGGCAACGGTTGCGATCAGAAGTGCAGCAAGGCCCGAGTTGAGCTTTGTCTCCGCCTGGCTGATGAATCCCCAGGGCCCTACGATCTCGATAATTCCATAGGCGGCTATCCATTTGATCTGCTTCAGCGCGGGCTTAAAAGTCCCACGTTTCACGGCATAAGGGATAAGCAGAGAGGCGCCGATCGCTACTCGAGAGAAGACAACGAAGGCTGGCGTGAACTGTCCGGGAGCAACCGCTACACGGATGAGTAGATAGGGAACCCCCCAGAGCAGCCCGGCGAGGCCGAAGTTTATCCAACTGCTGCGTTTCACCAGGTAACCGTGGCGTCACGCAAAATTCGGTATCTATCCATTACTTCTGGTGTCGCCTGGGTTTGCACATGAGTGACCTTACCTAAGTTCCATTGCGGTGCCTTACCAAGCAGCGCCCACGCGGCTTGGCGCGCTGCGCCATCGGCTACATATTCTCCAGCTGGCGGAATAATCACCTCGCGACCGAAGAGTGCAGAGGCAATCTGTGCGACGGCGGGATTCTTGGCAGCTCCACCGACGAGGAAGATGCGATTGATGGCTACGCCTTGAACGGCAAGTGCATCAACAGCATCAGCCAACCCAGCGAGCATTCCCTCAATCATGGCGCGCGCAATATTTTCGGGATTGGAATTACTTAAGTTCATCCCTGCGAATACGCCAGTCGCATCTGGACGATTAGGCGTGCGTTCGCCTTCAAAGTAAGGGAGAAGCGTCAAGCCATGTGCGCCGGCCGGAGCGCTAAGCGCCAAGTCGGAGAGGCGATCGAAGGAAACTCCCAAGATTCGCGCCGCTGCGTCGAGAATGCGCGCCGCGTTGAGGGTACAGACCAGCGGCAAATAATTTCCTGTGAGATCAGCAAAACCAGCGATGGTTCCCGTTGCTTCGTGCGTCGGAGTTGTTGAAACAGAGAATGCGGTTCCGCTGGTACCAAGAGATACGACGACATCTCCAGCGACTGCTTGTACGCCAAACGCTGCGCCAGCATTGTCTCCAGCTCCGGCGCCGATCTTTACGCCTTCAGGGGTGACGCCACCGAAGGCGTTACTCAAAACAATTCGCGGTAGATAAATTTCGCGATCGCTCTTCACCGCCAGCGCGAGTAAATCTTTGCGATATGTGGAAGAGACGGGATCGAAATAACCAGTGCCGGATGCATCGCTGCGGTCGGTAAAAAGTTGAGAGTAATCTTTTGCGCCTTGCAACTTCCACGAGAGCCAATCATGGGGGAGCGCGATGGCAGCGATTTGCGCCGCAAGCGCCGGCTCGTGATCTGCCATCCAGCGAACCTTGCTGGCAGTGAATGATGCGACCAGAACTGACCCCGTGGCGTCGGCAATGGCTTGATTGCCACCTGCTTCGCGATTGAGATCTTGCGCAGCCCCGGCGGAGCGGGTGTCATTCCATAAGAGCGCCGGGCGCAAAGTGCGGCCTGCGCTATCGAGCGCTACTAAACCATGTTGTTGTCCACCCACTGAGATGGCACTCACATCGTCCAGGCCACCGGCGCCACCGATCGCATCTTGAAGTGCAGTCCACCAGCGCTCGGGATCAACTTCAGTCCCATCTGGGTGAGGGGCACGACTTTCACGGATTAGGGCACCGCTTTCGGCATCTCGAATAACGACTTTGACGGACTGGGTCGATGAATCCACGCCTGCAATAAGGGCCATGGCGCAAGGGTAGACTGCGCTAGTCAGCGTTGACCACTACGGGAGCCAATTCTCCCGTTAATCAGGATTTGATCTAAGTACTGGAGTTAGAGATGCGTTTTGGTGTTCTTACAGGTGGCGGAGATTGCCCCGGCCTCAATGGCGTAATTCGTGCGGTTGTCCGCAAAGGTGTTAAAGAGTATGGATACGACTTTGTCGGCTTCCGCGATGGCTGGAAGGGTCCGCTAGAGGGCCTCACCATGACCCTTGACCTCGCCACAACACGTGGGATCTTGCCTAAGGGCGGAACGATCCTCGGATCATCACGTACCAACCCTTTCAAGATCGAGGGCGGCGTAGAGAAGATTCAAGAGAATTTAAAGAAGCTGGGCATTGATGCGCTTATTGCAATCGGCGGAGAAGATACTCTCGGCGTTGCAACCAAACTCGATGCTCTTGGAGTAAAAGTTATTGGCGTTCCCAAGACGATTGATAATGATCTCAACAACACCGATTTCACATTTGGATTTGATACCTCGGTAAATATTGCGATGGAAGCGATCGATCGCCTGCACACAACCGCGCAATCGCATCACCGCGCACTCGTTGTTGAAGTTATGGGCCGTCACGCTGGCTGGATCGCGCTACACGCTGGCATCGCCGGTGGAGCTGCTGCAGTTCTGATTCCTGAAGTGAAGTTCTCCACTGAAAAAGTTGCGGCGTGGGTTAACTCCCGCTTCGCAGATGGCTTTGCTCCCATCATCGTTATTGCCGAAGGCGCCATCCCACAAGATGGCGATATGAAGGTCAAGGATCAGACCCTCGATGCCTTTGGGCACGTTAAGTTGTCCGGAATCGGCGACTGGCTCTCTGCGGAAATTGAAGAGAAGACCGGCCACGAGACTCGTACCGTCGTCCTTGGGCATATCCAACGTGGTGGAACTCCTACCGCGTTCGATCGCGTCCTTTCGACGCGTTTTGGACTAGCCGCGATCACCGCTGCCCATGAAGGTAACTGGGGCACGATGGCTGCGCTGCACGGAACTAAGATCGAAATGGTTCCATTGGAATCTGCGACCGGTGAGCTCAAGCTCGTCGATCCATCGCGCTACGCAGAATCCGAGGTCTTCTTCGGATAATTAGTCGTCGCGTTGACTTCTAAACTCCCTAGGCTTCCCTCATGACTAACCTCGATACTTTGTTTACCCCTGGACTCGTTGCGGCCCAACAACCGCAATGGCCAGGTGGCCCGGACGGGGCTGCCGTCGCTCAAGCCGTTTCCGAACTGAAGAAGTTGCCACCACTCGTCTTCGCTGGTGAGTGCGACAACCTCAAAGAGAAGGTCGCCGAAGCGCAAGCTGGTCGAGCTTTCTGGTTGCAAGGCGGGGATTGTGCCGAGACATTTGCTTCGGCGACAGCTGATTCAATCCGCAATCGCATCAAGACCATTCTGCAGATGGCCGCTGTTTTGCAATATGCCTCATCGCTACCTGTCATCAAGGTGGGGCGCATGGCCGGGCAATTTGCCAAGCCACGCAGTAACGATCTAGAAACCCGCGATGGAGTAACTCTTCCGGCTTACCGCGGAGATGCGGTTAATGACATTGAATTCACCGAAGAATCGCGTCAGCCCAACCCGCAGCGTCTGGTTCAGGTGTACAACACTTCGGCCGCAACCCTCAATTTGGTTCGCGCGTTTACTCAAGGTGGTTTTGCAGATCTGCGCCAGGTACACGAGTGGAACAAGGGCTTTGCTAACGATCCCCGCTACGGCCAACGCTATGAACAGATGGCGAATGAGATCGGGCGTGCGCTTAACTTTATGACCTCTGCTGGTGTTGATCCAGAGAGCTTCAAGAAGGTGGACTTTTACTCCAGCCATGAAGCCCTGATTTTGGAATACGAGAAGGCGCTGACTCGCATCGACTCTCGTACCGGCAATGCTTACGATGTATCAGGCCATATGGTCTGGATCGGGGAGCGCACCCGCCAATTAGATGGAGCGCATCTAGATTTCGCCTCGAAGATTCACAACCCAATCGGAGTCAAACTCGGACCGAAGTCGACCGTCGAGGATGCTCTTTCGATGATTAGAGTCTTGAACCCTGCCAATGAGCCAGGTCGTCTTACATTTATTACCCGCATGGGAGCCGGACTTGTCCGCGAAAAACTTCCGGCGCTGGTAGATGCTGTAAATAAATCGGGTGCCCACGTGCTCTGGGTCTGTGATCCAATGCATGGCAACACCTATGAAGCTCCTAGCGGCTATAAGACCCGACGCTTTGATGATGTCCTCGATGAAGTTCGCGGCTTCTTTGAAGTGCATAAGGCGCTTGGTACACACCCGGGCGGAATTCACATTGAGTTGACGGGCGACGATGTCACCGAATGTGTCGGCGGCGGCGAGCAGATATCTGAAGCCGATCTAGCCAATCGCTACGAGACCGCCTGCGATCCACGCTTGAATCACACCCAATCGTTGGAATTGGCCTTCCTCGTTGCTGAGATGTTGCGAGATCGCTAACCACTTTTAGATCTTTCAATTGCGCCTGAGTTGAATTACCCTTATCAAATGCTCCTGACCGCTACCGCAAAGACACCGGTAGGCGCGTTACAACTCATTGCAAATGAGCATGTCCTGCTCGCTGCTGGTTTTGGACCTTTACGTGAATTGAGCGCGCGTCTAGATAAATCCGATTATGACTTGGGTTTTAAGGCCGTTAAAGAGATTCCAATTATCAGCGATCTCATCCAAGATTATTTTGATGGAGATTTTGCCGCTCTTAATGGAATCAAGGTAAGACAACCCGGTCCAGAATTTTCACAAGCGGTGTGGAAGGCGATGCGAAAGATTCCGGCGGGTAAGACGATGAGTTATGCCGAGCTCGCTGATCGCGCTGGTTCGCCGGCTGCTGTTCGCGCGGCTGGAAGCGCCTGCGCCCGAAATCTAATTGCTCCAATTATTCCTTGCCACCGCGTAGTAAAGACTGGTGGCGAACTGGGCAACTACGCCTATGGATTGCATTTTAAGGAAGAGTTACTTCGCTTTGAAGGCGCGCTCCACTAGTTCGGGAAGCACCGAATTCACCTTTGCGATATCGGCCGCACTTACATCAAGGTGGGTAACTAATCGCAAAATAGTTGGGTTAACGGTGCTCGCTAAGATTCCAGCGCTCTTGAGCTCGCCATTTAATTCGGCGGCGCTTATCGATGCTCCAGCAAGGTCGAGGATTACGATATTTGTATCTACTTCGGCGGGGTTTACCACCGTTGGTGCAACTGCGCTTACGGACGATGCGAGCAATCGGGCGTGCTCGTGATCAGTAGATAACCGTTCGATGTTGTTGTCGAGCGCATAGTGCCCGGCTGCAGCGAGCATTCCTATTTGGCGCATTCCGCCGCCGTAGCGCTTACGCCAGATCCGAGCGCTAGCAACGCGTTCTTTATTTGAAAGCATCACCGATCCGACCGGCGCTCCTAGACCTTTGGATAAACAGACCGAGACGGTATCGAAATACTTTCCATATTCGAGAAAAGAGACTCCAGAAGCAATATGGGCATTCCAAATTCGGGCACCGTCGAGATGCATCGTCAGACCCATCTTGAGGGACTGGTCGCGAAGTTCCTTAATCTCAGCAATTGACTGCACTGTGCCGCCACCAAAGTTGTGAGTATTTTCGACAGCGATGGCGGTGGTGGAAACTTGATATGGACCAGAGTCGGGGCGGGCGATCCGCAGCGGATCTGCAGCACGCAAGACTCCACGCGGGGATTCCCAAGTGCGGGTTGTGATTCCACTGAATGCAGCGCCCGCGCCGAGCTCGGCACGAACGATATGAGAGAACGTTTCGGTTATTAACTCTTCGCCCGGCTTAACTAATTGCCGGATTGCGAGTTGATTGGCGAGTGAACCAGTGGCGGTAAAGAGGCCAGATTCAAAACCAAAGAGAGCGGCGACTCTTTCTTCGAGTGAGTTTGCCGTGGGATCGTCTCCGTAAACATCATCGCCGACTGGGGCGCTCATCATTGCAGCGCGCATCTCAGCGCTTGGTTTTGTTACGGTGTCAGAGCGTAGATCAATCATTGGGCAATCTTCTCATGGCTGGTTGTCTTTAGGGACGCTTGTGGTTCTTCAAAAAGGATTGCTAGATACAAACCGACCATCATCAGGATTCCGCCAACCAAGATGCGCCATGTGAGATGTTCATGGACTAAGAGGACCCCGAAGGCCGCGGCAAATATGTATTCCATGGTGAGAATGATGCCCACAGTGATACCTGACATAAATGACTGCGCCCAGGTTTGAACAATGAAGGCGAAGGCACTGGCGGCGATAGCAGAGTAAATAATGACCACCCAGACTCCGCGATCATGGGGAGCTTGAAATCCACTCTTGAACGATCCGAGCAGGGCCAGCAATCCGACAGTTGCCATCTGAATCATCGCGAGGGCGTATGAATCGCGCTCAGGACTCCAATGGCTCAATCCAATAATGTGTAACGCATAGAAGAGGGCTCCGACCAGCACTAAGAATTCGCCGAGCCCCATATGGAAGCCGTGCAGCGAGAGAAACGCCGTTCCAATAGTTGCCAACCCGACGGCGATCCATTGGATCTTGGAAATTTTACTTCGGAAGAAGAGGGCTCCGATGAGGGGAACAAAGATGGCGTATAGCCCAGTGATAAAACCGGTCTTGGCCACGGTGGTCAGCGTTAGGCCAAAGGTTTGAAAGATATAGCCGCAACCGAGCAACAGCCCAGCAAGCACTCCTCGAAGCAAGAAGCTAGGCGTGATGTGGCGAAAGGATTGTGGGCGAATGAGCGCCATAATGAAGGCGGCCACCAAAAATCGCCAGGCGAGAAATGAATTTACATCAATGCGACCCAGCGAGTGTTTCATGATTGCAAAAGTGCTTCCCCACACGAGAGCTACCGTCAATAAGAGTGCGGTGGGAATAGATTTATGCTCTTTGAAATTCACTTTCGCTTACTTCGCATTTTTTTCAAAAGCGCTATCTCAGCGCCATGCTCTGGCTCTTGGCCAGGGGTTTCTAAGATGAGCGGAGCGTGAGCAACTGCAGGGTGAGCGATCAGCTCCTCGAAGGCTTTCAGCCCGATCTCGCCATCGCCCAAATTCTGATGGCGATCTTTGAGAGCGCCACAAACATCCATGGAATCATTGGTGTGGATCAGTTTGATGCGCTCAATTCCAACGAGTTAAACGAGTAGGTCAAGGGTTTCGGTCATTCCACCCTTCTTTGCGATGTCGTGGCCGGCGGCAAATACATGGCAGGTATCTAGACAGACTCCGACCTTGGGGTGCCATTCCAACGCTTCAAAGTACATAAGCAAGTCATCCAACTTTTTAACGAGAGATTGTCCCTGACCTGCGGTTGGCTCCAAAAGCAACCACGGATCGGACTCTTTCAAATTATTGAGTACCGGCATCATGCCCTCTTTGATCTGCTTCCAAGCAGTTGGCACGTGATTTACGTCAACGGCCGACCCGGTGTGGATCACAGTTCCCAGTGCGCCGATTTCGCGAGCTCGCTTTAAAGAGTAAGCGGTAGATGCGAGTGAGTTCTCATACGTTGCAACGGTGGGTGATCCGAGATTGATTAAAAATGGGGCGTGTACGAAGGTATGAATGTCTAATTCGGCGGCGCGATCGCGAAATGCGGTATCAGCGGCGAGATTGGCATCGGGCATTGCCCAGCCCCGTGGGTTGGATGCGAAAACTTGGATCGCTTCCGCCTCGGTTGTGAGGGCATACTCGATGGAGCGCTTAGCCATTCCGCCTGAGGTCGGGGTATGTGCCCCGATGCGCGGCCAAACTGCTGGGCTAGGGGCGGGGCTCATGAGGGGAGCCTACCCGAGCGTTATAACCACTGCAGAGCCACGCTTGACCTTGCTACCCACCTTTGGGGAGACGTTTGTGACGAATTTTCCGTTTCCGATCTTATGAACCACGACTTTAAGTTGCAGGTTTTCCAGAGCGGTGGTGGCAGCGCTACGCGAGAGAGAGTAAATATTTGGGATGTAGACCGTGGCAGTGCCTTGGGAGACGACAATTGAGATTGTTGAACCGGGCAATACCGGTCCAGATCCATCGGGGCTCTGACTAATAACATTTCCGGCCGAGACGGTGTCGCTATATGCGAAGGATTGTTTCACGGCTAATCCAGCGACCGTGAGTTCGCTCTGGGCCTGGCCGCTAGTAAGCCCTACATAAGATGAAATAGAAATCGGGGCAGTGGAATCTGTTGTGGCTGGAGTTGGCGTCGGTGAAGGAGTAGGCGTCGGAACGGGCTGCGCACCTTGAGAGAGAGTCAGCGAAACGGTTCCGCCTAGGCTGAGTCGAGCGCCACCGCCCGGCGACGATGAAATAACTTTTCCTGCTGGAACGCTGGCATCGAAGTGCTTATCTCCAACCACGACATTCATACCGATAGCTTTAAGTGCGCTGGTCGCCTCTCGCTGATTCATGCCGACGACAGAGGGTAGAGAGATTCCGGTATTGGATGCGACGAACTTAACAAGACCGCCACCAATAAGTACGAGGAGAATAAAGGCGAGGAAAAATCTATTTCGCTTCACGCGTTTGGAAGTTTTGCGACGAACCGCACCGCTATTGCTCATCGTTGGTGCCTCCGAATTTCTACCGGGGACTTTTCCGCTGGGGATAAATGTAGGTTTCGCTTCGCTTCTTTTAATCGAAAGCGGTTCGGTGAAGTTCTTCACTTTAGTCACTAGCGTGCTACCCACCCGCACCTCAGGGCGATTTCCCTTGCGCTTTGCCTTTGGAGTTTCTAACGGAAGATCTAAATCGAGGCTGAGTTGTGAACGCTTGGGATCAAGTTCTATCTGGATGCTCTGCAGCGCATCAAATAATTCTGCCCCATTGCGCTGACGCTGATCTGGATTGGGAGAAGTTGCTTTAAGAACTAGCGCATCGAGGGCTGGAGGAATTCCAGCAGTCAGAGTTGAAGGCGCAGGAACTCTTTCGTTGACATGTTTAAAAGCGATCTGAATCGGAGTATCGCCATCAAATGGCTTATTTCCAGTTAAAAGTTCGAAGAACATGATTCCTAGTGAGTAGATATCACTACGGGCGTCGGAGATGCCGCGCTCCACTTGTTCTGGGGAGAGATAGGAAACGCTCCCCAGCACAACACTTGAATCTACGGTCATGGTGTTGCCCAATAGCCCACCGCGCGCTAAGCCAAAATCAGCGATCTTGATCCTGCCATCCTTGGAAATCAAAATATTTTCCGGCTTGAGATCGCGATGATTGATTCCAAGGCTATGGGCCTGCGCCAGCGCACTCACCACGGGGACCATGTAATGGAGAAGATCGCGTGGTGTGAGGTGACCTTGCTCCACGAGAAGATCGCGCAAGGTAAATCCATCGACATATTCCATGACGATAAAGATGGCTTGGGCGCCACCTTCATTCCACCCTTGGTCTTGGATGGAGACGATATTGGGGTGGGAGAGCGCTGCGATCGCCTTGGCTTCGCGGATAAATCTGTTTACAAACTCTTCATCGTTGGCCAGGTGCGGATGCATGATCTTGACCGCCACAAATCGATCGAGGCGCAGGTCGGTTGCCTTATAAATTGAGGCCATTCCACCGGAGGCTATGAGCGAGATGAGCTCATAGCGGTTATCGATAACTTCGCCGGAGAGATCTGACACGCTTAAATCTTAGAGGTTAGTTGAGCCCATTCAGGTGGAAATCGGCGGCGTCCCGCGTGCCTTCTTTCATAAAGTGGTTTCGCTGTGCCTCCAGGAATTCGATCATCTGGGCCTCTATCTCGCTCCCATCTCGCGCAAGCACCCGGCGCAATCCCACAATGGGTTCTAGGTCAATCCAAATCTTAGTTTCAACGAATTCTCGGATTGCACTCTGCCCCGACCCGACTCCTTCGAGTATTAGTAACTCGCGAGGTTCGATGGTAAAGGAGCTTCCTGGCAGTAATCGCTCCCAATCAAATTGCGTGGTTGTAAATGGTTGGTCCGTCCGATGCGCGCTCACGATCAGTTCGAGTTTCGTTGTGAGTGCGGCTCCGAGGGGATCGTCCCATCCCTCATAGAGATCATCCATATGAACAACATTTACCGAGAACCGATCGCGGTACTCATCGCTCATATGCTGGGCCAGCGTTGTCTTACCTGCCCCAGCAACGCCATCGATCGTGATAATCATTTACGCCATTTACCTGATCGCGGAAGCGGGGATGTTGGCTACTCGCAACCAACGCTTCCATCCGCCTATGGCTAAGAGAACAAAGATGAAGTACAAAATTGCAGTGAGGTAAGACCCGCCATGCCAGAATTGATAGGTATAAACGCCATCAACGACAAGCCAGAGTGGCCATGCCTCATAGCGCTCCAAGCACATTAATACTTGCGCGATGCAACTTCCCACGAAACCAAAGGCATCTGTGAGCGATGCAGCAGCGCCGATATGCACAAGCACGGGATAGAGGGCGAACCATGCTACGAAGTATCCAGCGATCCAGTAGAGATTAGAGCGCAATGAGAGTTTCGCTGGCTTCGCCCCTTTAGGACCCCAACCGAACCAACCCCAAATTCCACCGGCAACAAATACGAACTGGAGAAGGGCGCTGGCATAATATTTTTGTTCGAAGAAAAGTCCTGCATACAAAAGGCTGCTGACATTCCACCACGGCCAGGTGATGCGCGGGCCAAAGATTCCGTAGGCGACGCCAATCACCGAAGTTATAAATGCAAAAAACTCCAAGTATGTGAGTTTGTAACCCCAGGCGGTGAACATACCTGTCATGAGTGCATGATTTATTGAGTGCATAATTTAAACCCTCCACAGTTCGCATTACCGAACTGGTCATACGGTCGACCTGGAGATCAGGTCCTCTCAGCCACGTAATGCGGCTCCCGTTGGTATAACTCTATCGCGCTCTGAGCGCTCTGGCGTAGGCAGGGAGTGCGACTTTAAGCCTGCGCCAAGTCGAAGTTTTTGCACGCTCAGTGAAAATCTCAAAGTCGATCTTCTCTACTTCATCCACGATGCCGCAGTACAGAACAGAGGCTGCGTTGATGCATGGCTGACTTGAAGGATCTAAGAGTTTGATACCGGCAGCAGCTTCTGCCTGCAGACGTCGCACCCGCGCTATTTGGAATGTGAGCGCTGATTTAATCTCGGGGGTTAACTTCTTAGCGGCCAGCATTTCTGGGGTAACGCCCGCGGCCTGCAGCTCATCGAGCGGAAGATAGATACGCCCGCGCTCAAGATCTTCGCCGACATCGCGAATAAAGTTTGCCAGCTGGAAGGCAATGCCGAGCTTCTCTGCTGCGGCATATGCAGCAGGATCAGTGGCTCCCAGAATTGGGACCATCTGTAAGCCAATGACAGCGGCGCTTCCGTAAACGTATTCCATCAAATCGTCATAAGTTTTATACTCGCTCACCGATAAATCCATCGTCATGGAATGAAGGAAGGCTTCAAAGTGTGCGATGGGGATATTAAATCGCCGCACTGTATCGACGAGCGCGCGACCCACATGATCATCGCTCGTTCCACGACGAATATCCGCAAGCACTCCATCTCCCCAACTCTGGAGAAGTGCTGACTTTTCCGCGATAGATAGCGTTGAGGCTAGGTCGTCGACAATCTCATCTGCATAACGGGCGAACCCATAGAGTGCGTGGACATGTGGACGTTTGGCCTTGGGGAGCAGAAGAGTTGCCAGGTAGTAAGTCTTGCCGTGTAAAGAGTTAAGTCGCTTGCACTCTGCATATGAAGCACGGAGCGCCGGATCAATAATTCCAGCAGCGGTTAACTCATCCACTTTATTTAATCGCTCCTACAATCCGCTCGGCAGCTAATCGACCAGAGATCAAAACCATGGGAACGCCAACACCTGGCTGTGTTCCAGATCCAGCGAAGACCACGTTTTCAAATCCTTGGGCGAGATTCCGCGGCCTGAAGGGACCGGTCTGAAAGAAAGTATGTGCGCTAGCGAATGGTGCGCCGCGCTCCATTCCGCGTTCTTGCCAGTCCAAAGGCGTTGTTAGCTCTTCAACTTCTATCGAATCGGCGAATCCTTCGTAACCCCTAGCTTCCATAATGCGCAGCATCTCATCACGGTAGCGCGGGCCTTCGGTCCGCCAATCAATATTGGCATCGAGGTTTGGTGTGGGAAAGAGGATGTAATACGAGGAGCGATCTTTTGGAGCCAGAGATTGGTCATCGTACGTAGGAATGGTGACCAGGAGGCTGGGGTCAGTCATCAATGTTTGTTTCTTGATCAGCTCTTCAAAGACCTGCTCCCACGATTCACCGAAGTGAATGTTGTGATGAGCGAGATGGTCGTATTTCTTCTTGGTTCCGACCAATAAGGTGACACAAGATGGCGAGTATTTAAGGCTCTTGACCTTGCGTGGGGTCGAGCCCAACAAATCGCGGTAAGCAACGGGAAGGTCAGGGTTCAAGATGAGCGCATCACATTCGATGCGTTCGCCAGTATCGGTGATTACTGCAGTCGCACGGTTATTACTCTTTTCGACGGTCGTAACCGTCGTGTTGTACTTGAAAGTGACTCCATGCTTTTGTGCCGCTCCCGCTAATGCGCGGGGGACAGCGTGCATTCCACCTTTAGGGAAGAAGACTCCGTTGACCGAATCCATGTAGGCAATAACTGCATAAATGGCGAGAGCTTGTTGTGGGCTAACGCCGGCGTACATCGCCTGGAATGAGTAAACCTTCTGCGTTCTTGGGTCTTTAAGAAACTGATTCACCTTCGGAGCTAGATGGCGGAATCCGCCGAGCGCAACCAAGCGGGCGAGATTAGGCGTAACTAAGTTAAGGGGAGAATCGATATTGCGATCGATGAAATCATTCATCTCGTATTTGTAGAGTTTGGTGACGAAGTCAACATACTTTCCGTAACCGACTGCTTCGGCGGCGCTGATCTTGGTAGCGATCTCATCTTGCATCCTGCGAGTATCGGCATGCACATCGAGGTGAGTGCCATCGTGGTAGAAAGCGCGATAAAGCGGATCGACAGGGACGAGTTCGAGCCAGTCCTTGATATCTTCGCCCACGCATGCGAGTGCATCTTCAATGAGCGATGGCATGGTCAAGACAGATGGACCGGTATCAAAGGAGTAACCATCTCGTTGAAGCAATCCGTTGCGACCACCTGGAACCGACTCGCGCTCGATCACAGTTACTTTGCGCCCTGCACCAGCAAGTCGAAGCGCAGCGCTTAATCCGCCAAGGCCAGCGCCCACGATGACTACATGATCGCTCTTGCCTTTTACTTGGCGCACTAAGAACTCCTTAAATCTATGAGCTGCGTTGAGTTGCAGCGACGGCCATCTCATTTAAGAAGATGACGGCTTGTGGTGTAATTCCACCATGAGTGAGCGCGTCATGCGCTTTGAAAGTCATGACTTCGATCATAGTTTCAAGTTCGGCGAGTGCGCCGGTATCGACAATGATCTGTCGCAGCGCATCGATCTGTGCTAAATCTAAATCTTTGCGCCCAAAGAACTCGAGGAATTTTGCACGCTGGGCGGCAGTTGCCCTGGAAAGTGTCATCGCCGCCAAGACGGTGCGCTTTCCTTCGCGAAGATCATCACCAGCGGGCTTACCGGTCTTCGCAGGATCCCCAAAGACTCCCATAACATCATCGCGGAGTTGGAAGGCTTCTCCGAGAGGCAGACCATAATCGGAGTAGGTACTGATGACGCGCGGCGAAATTTCCGCAGCAAGAGTCGCACCAAAATGTAATGGACGTTCAATCGAGTACTTACCTGATTTGTATCGGGCGACCTTGAGGGAGCGCTCAACGCTCTCGCTGGCGAGCGCTTGCTCATAAACATCGAGGTATTGGCCAGCCATTAATTCGACGCGCATCTCGTCGTAGATGGGAAGAGAGCGCAAGATATTTTCTGAAGGTAGGCCGGATTCATGGAGCGCTTTCGCGGCCCAGATAAGAGCAAGATCCCCGAGCAAGATCGCTGAAGCAACACCAAATTGTTCGCTGTTGCCGTGTAGCCCTTCCGCGTCATGAATGGCTTCGAATTGTTTATGAATTGCAGGTGCCCCGCGGCGAGTATCTGACGCATCCATCACATCGTCATGAATCAGCGCGCAGACGTGAACCAGTTCCAGACTTGATGTGGCCCGAATGACCTGTGGTGTGAGTTCTCCTCCGTCACCGAGGTAGCCGATGGTGGCGAAGAGGGGGCGTAAACGCTTTCCGCTATCGAGGAGGAATCGACCGAGGGCATCAGCTACTGGATTGAGTTCGCTGCCTACTGCTCGCAGATAGTTGGACTCTTTCTCGAAAAATTCGCCGAGAGAGGTGTTGATTGCTCCGGTAAGTCCACGAATGTCATCAAAGTCCACTCGGTAACGGTACCCTGCTCCGCTATGAAGCCGAGAACTGAGAATTCCACTACGTTCTCTATCGAACTCTTTCCGCCGAAGGACGAGCTAGGGGAGTCACGGCTCTGGGAGGCAGTCGAAGAGTTGGCTCTACTTAACCCCGATTCTGTATCCGTAACATATGGGGCAGGGGGTTCCACCCGAGATCGAACGATACGTATTGCGGATGAACTCACCGCGCACACCGGGATTCCCTCGGTGGCTCACCTAACGTGTGTAGGTTCCACCAGAGTCGAGTTAGAGCAAATTTTGGATCAGTATCAAGCTGCAAAGATTTCGACGATCTTGGCCTTGCGCGGAGATCCTGCGGGAGGACCTGACGCCCCCTGGATATCAACCCCGAGTGGATTGGATCATGCCGACCAATTGGTTGACCTGGTGCGCGCGCGGGGTAATTTCACCGTTGGCGTCGCCGCCTTTCCGGATGGACATCCGGCATCCCACGGAGATTTCGCCGCGGATATCCAGGTTCTGCTCCGCAAGCAGGCGCATGGCGCTTCCTTTGCAACCACACAGTTCTTCTTCGAGATCGACGCGTATTCGAGATTGGTAGATGCGCTCGCTGCTGCGGGCTCGCACCTGCCCATCATCGCCGGCGTGCTCCCCATAACAAATTTCAAGCAGCTCACCCGCATGGCCCAACTGGGCGGGACTCCCATCCCAGCAGCGATCAGTGAACGGTTTGCCGCGGTCGCAGGCGATGAAGAAGCGGGAGTGGAATTGGGGATCGAAATAGCGACTCAATTATGCGAAAAACTGCTGAGCACTGGTGTTCCGGGAATCCATTTCTATACTATGAACAAGGCCGCAGCGACGGCGGCGATCGTAAAGAACATTGGATTGCGATGAAACGTGATGATTACTTTGCCAGGTGGAGCGAGCTCCATGGTGGTGCAAATATCACGGGAGTAGTCAAAGGCTGGCTGGTTATTTCTTACGCGATCTCACGTCCACTCGTTCGGCTAAGAGTTTCGCCAAATGCGTTAAGTATCATCGGGGTTATCGCAGCTGTTTTCACTTATACCGAAGCCCAGAGAAACTATTGCATCGCACTCCTTGGCATCTCGCTGCTCTGTGACGGAATTGATGGCACCGTCGCGATATTGAGTAATAAGGCGAGCAAGCGCGGCGCGATGGTAGATGCGCTCTGTGATCGCGTTGGAGAAACTTTCTGGGCACTTGCTTTCTATAAACTTGGTGCGCCTGCCTGGTTAATTGGAACTGCCTGGGTGCTGGCTTTTACCCAAGAATATTGTCGGGCCCGCATTGCCGGCTTGGGCGACTATCGCATCGATGTTGTAACGATCGCAGAACGTCCGGTGCGTGCATCATTTCTAGCGGTTGCAATATTGGCCTATGACAGCAAAATTTCCGCTGCGACAACTCTGGCAGCGGTTTGGACCGTACAACAAGCAATCTCTTTAGTGATGGTGATGCGCAGCGGTCACACCAGATTGAGTACCACCGATCGCCTCAGCGACTAACTCCGCACTCATTCCCACCAGCGGCAATCCGCCACCTGGGTGAGCTGATCCACCGACACAGAAGAGCCCTTTTACAGGCGAACGATTCTTGGCTCGTGAGAATGCCGACATCGCTCCATTGCTGGAAGTTCCATAGATGGATCCACCGGGAGCATTTGTTGAGTTCTGTAGATCAAGTGGGGTTCTAAATTCCATAACATCTAAGCGTTCGCTGACGCGCAACCCTAGAGCATCAAGTTTTGCAATGATCTGCTGCGCATATTCCGCTCCGCCGCGGCTCCAATCCCATCCCGATTCTGGGTCATGGCGTGGAGCGTTAACAAGTACGAACCAATTTTCGGTGCCTTCGCGTTTGACCATCAACGGATCATGGGGAGCACAAATATATATAGTTGGATCGGCTACCGGAATGTGTTTGGTGAAGATGGCATCGAACTCGGCATCGTAATCTGTAGGGAAGTAAATGGAGTGATGGTTGATCTCGGGAGCGGGGCCATCGATCAGGGAATTATCGAGTCCAAGTAAAAGTGAAAAACCGGCGAGAGATTTTTCGGCGCGTTTCAACTTCTTGCGCTCTGGCTTTGCCTGACGCACATCTGGTCCCAGGAGCTGGTTGTAAACGATTTCGGCGTCGGCGTTGGCGACAACGAGATCTGCGCTAATGACTGCGCCGCTCGCCAAAGTTATTCCGGTAACAGCGCCTTGCACTGTGTTGATCTGCGCCACGGGGGATTTGAGATTGATATCAACCTGGAGCAGGCGACAGCGATCTTCTAGTGCCACGCTCAATTGGCCGATGCCGCCGGCCAGATGCCAAGCGCCAAAACTGGCTTCCACAAATGCAATAGTTAAAAGCGCAGCGGGAGCCTTGCGTGGATCAGATCCCGTATAGGTTGCATAGCGATCGATGATCATTTGAATGTGCTGCTCCTTGGTGTATTCGCCGGTTACTTTGCGCAGCGATTTATAAGGAGCGATCTGTCGAATGCCGCGGATGAGATCGCGGCGCTTGAGCAGGCTCCAGATGGAGGTGAGTTCGGATTGCACGAAGGGAACTCGCGAGATATCCCACATAATCTCTGCGCGTTGCATGAGAGTGTGCCAGGCGTTACCTCCTTCGACTCCAAGCGACGCATCGATAGCAGCACAGGTCTTAGGAAGATCGAGATTAACGAAGTCAACGCTCTTTCCGTCGGCAAAGTTATAAGTAAATGAGGGATTGACGGCGGTGCTGGTCAGAACTCTTTCAAAGCGCGGACCGGTCTTAAGAAAGAAATCTTTATAGATTGCGGGAAGTGTCAGTAGCGATGGTCCGGTATCAAAGGCGTAATCGCCGATCCATTCAGTTCGACACTTGCCCCCGGTGCGATCAGATGCTTCATAGATAGCAACTTCATGTCCTTGTTTTGCCAGACGGGCGGCGACCGTCATGCCACCTACGCCTGCGCCAATGACAACAATCTTCGACACTTAAGCCACGCTCCGTCCGCGCCACATTAATTGGCCCGTTGATTTTTGATACCACGATTTGATGATGAGGTAGATGAGAGTCAGGATAGCGAGCGGATGTAAGAGTGCGGTACTCGGTGTAGATCGTGTTCGCAGTGCAGATACATAACGTGAGAGCACGACGATGAAATAGCCGAGCCAGGCGGTGCGGTATCCCGAGAGAGCGAGCAGCAGCGGAAGCACACCCGTGAGAAATAGGAAGGTGCTCATAACGAAGGCACCGAGCGGAGAGCCAAAGGCGCGCCAGAGCGATTTGGTGTAGCCCTCAAAGAGTTCGGCCTGTGTTGTGTACATGCGACAAGCAGCGACACCACTCGCATCGGCGACTCCGCCTTTAAAGCCACTCTTTACTAAAAGGCGAGCCAGCTCGAGATCATCAAGCACTTCGTGTCTGATTGCCTTATGCCCACCTGCCGCAATGTAGGGCTGGCGTTTGACGATCATGAACTGACCGTTAGCGATAATCATGGAGGGAAACTTTGCGCGCTCCGCAAAACGCAGTGGCACCGAGGAGAGCCAAGACCACTGCAGTAGCGGTTGAATCAAGCGTTCGAAGAATGTCTCCGCTAACTGGCGGGGATAGGGTGAGATGAAATCCCAGCCCAGAGAATCCATATAGGAAATTGCGGCGGCGATAGCCGAATCGGAAACTCGTACATCGGCATCGACAAAGACTAAATATTCCCCTTTGGAATGGGTAACCAGTTGGTGGCAGGCGAAGTTCTTGCCGAGCCAACCCTCAGGTAGATCGATACCCGCATAGGTTGTTGTTCCGGGAAAACCCTGAAGCAGTGCCGCCGTGGCATCTTCGGAGTGATCATCGAGCACGAGTATTTCGCGCTCTGGAATCAGGAGGGATGCTGCAACAGATGTGAGTACGCCTTCGACATTCTCGGCCTCATTGCGCATTGGTATCAAGATCGAAACAGCACCTTTGATCTCTGTGGCCTGGCCTTTGTTTACAACGCGCATGGAGAGGGAATTGGCAAGGGTGAATAGCAGTGGAATTGCAGTAAGAACAAGGAGAAAGATCATTGGCTACGCGGTATCTGGTCGGCCAAAACGAAGTTGGAAGATATATGGGATCAGATAGATAAAGAAGAGTGACCCTACAAAAATTCCAATCTGGGTGTGATGGAAGAAGAAGATATTTCCAACGACTCCACCTACTAGAGTCCAGAAGAGCAAAATGTCGGGGGCCATAGAGCTGATCGATTTTTTGCGGTGGCCACGCGGTAAAACTTTATGTAACAACGCCATTAATCCCATTCCCGCAAAGAGCCATCCTGCAGAATTTGAAAGCGGGATCCGAGGTTCAAAGGGAGTGTGCGGACCAACCAATTTCCAACTCCAACGACCGGCATCGACCATCTGTGGATCTAAGAAGAGATCCCAGATCATTAACCCGATGCCACCGTAGAGAAAGACCCAATGGGCGGCGGCGCGACGCGCAGCTAGCAAGAGAGGATAAGAGAGCATCATCCAAGCAAAGGGAACAAGCAGTGGAACACCGAAGATCTGAAACCCGAGGGAGTGGTCGTACTGGTAGCGACCAAATGGCCATCCACTTTTAACGCCTAAAGTTTCGATGCCCAAAGAGTAAGCAAAGGTAACGATGGTAAATGTGGTTGCGAAGAGTGGGCCATAGACGAGATACGAATGAAAGACCATCGTTGCAGCGCCTACGAATACTGTCGCCAAGGTGATATCGCGCAAGACATTGCCGTGGACCAGTGGATAAGCAATTTGCAATCCAATAACCGCAAGAACTCCCAGGTAAAGCCCGACCATTTGTGTCCGTGACGTTGACCTGCGCGCCTGTTGGCGCGGGCGATAGTTGCGGATGGTCACGCCTTTATTCTGCCCTACTTGGTGCTGGTAACAGAGCCACGAACCTCACGAAGTGCGAAGCGCGCGAAGAGCTCTTCGGAATACCAACCCTGTGCGGCGGTTTCGCGAATCACTGCAGAATGGGCCGCCCCCTTATAAGCAAAGGCTTGCAGAGCCGCGCCATCACTCCATATGGAGAGAGTTCCCTGTAGTCCAAGCGGGGCTTCACCAATGCCGATTGCAACTTCAACCCCAACACCACCACGCAAACTTTCAATCACCGGAGGCACCGCGCGCCAGAAGCGCAGGTTCTTGCTCCACCGAATCTTGGCTCGCGTGATCGCCAAGACCTGACCAGTCCAGTTCTTTCCCAATTCGAAGTCCACGTCAAAGGGTTGTGCTCCGGCCCACTGCCCGTGCGAAGAGATGGGGGAGGCGAGATACCGGCTCTCTGAAAGCGCGAACTTTCTCCAAGCAGTTACGACAGTTCCGGCATCAAATGCAGCGACGTTCTCTTCGTCCATAGTGACGATCAATCCCCAGAGGGTTGGATCGGCATCGCGAGGTGTAAAAGTTTCACCGGTTCCAGTCCCAATTAATTTGAAAAATCCAACCGACTTATCCCTCTTGAGTGAAAATCGATCTACCGCCATATGCCAAATTGCCTGTGGAGCGCGCGTGCGGGGAATACGCCACAAATAAACAACGGTAATCATTGGACTAATGAGGCGGTGTGGATAATTTCAGCGATGCAGTCATAGGGACTATCCCACATTGGGGCATGGCCCGATTGCGACAAGGTGATCCAACGGGCATGTGCCGGCGCCAGTGTTCGTTCTTGCGAAGTTTGCGCTGGCAAAGTGTTATCGCTATCGCCAAAGAGAATTGTTACCGGGATTGATTCGCTTATTGATTTATCGAAGCGACGTGTGAGCATGCCATCCCAAGCTGGAAAATAACCTTCCGAACCGCCATAGGCAACAACCGCGTCGACCATGACATCGCGTGGAAGTTCGCGCCACTTTGGGCTGACCTCGGCAAATCCGAATTTACGCGCCCATTCTTGCTTCACTATTTGATCTGCAAATTGATAGGTGTATTGCGCCATAATTCTCGAAGTTGCGCCGAGCAATGTGCGCTGAGTTGTTGGTACCAACCACAAACCAGCAGGTGCCAAACCAGTAATACTTAAAACGCGATCTGGAAATGCGGCTCCCAGTTCCAATGCAATCCATCCGCCCAGCGAGTTCCCCGCAATGTGAGCTTTTTCAATTCCCAATTCATCCATCTGCTTGGTAATAAGTAAGGCGAGTGATTGTGGATCCATCGCTTGATGCGGATCAAAATTTGATTTGCCATGCCCCGGAAGATCGATCGCCGTGACCTGAAACTTCTCTTCCAACGCGGGTCTAATGACTTTCCATGCGGTTGAAGCAGAACCCATTCCATGCACCAGGATGAGCGGTGCCCCGCTGCCTGATCTTTCGTA
>CAIPQX010000021.1 GCA_903867285.1 uncultured Actinomycetes bacterium
AGGATTAATGCGATTGCGGTGGCACCGAGTCCCACTTTGATTGAGGAAGCGATGGCGGGAAGTACGCCGTTGCTTTCGGTAAGGCGACCCCACCAGACCGTGGAGAGTGATTGTGGTGGCCACGAGAATGAGCGCGATGGGTTAAAGGAGTTGAGCGCAACCACGAAAAGTGGGATGTAAATAAAACTGAGTGTTCCAAAGGTAAGTGATGCCAGCAGGATCTTGGCGCGGCGGGATAGGTACATTAGAAGTTCTCCAATGCGCCAGAGCGGCGAACGACGAATAAGTAACCCAAGATGGTGCCGATGGGGAGCAGAGCCATTGCAGCTGCGAATGGAAGGTTGCCGGCGGTACCAACATTATCGGCGATGACATTGGCGACTAGTTGGGTGGTGCCGCCTACGATCTTCACGACGATGTAATCGCCGAGGGAGAGCGAAAAGGTGAAGATCGATCCCGCGATGATCGCCGGGTAGATAATGGGAAGAATAATTGAAGTGAATGTGGTGCGTGCTGATGCGCCTAGGTCGCTCGACGCTTCGAGCAGGGTATTGGGAAGGCGATCGAGACCGGCGTAGATAGGAAGGATCATGTAGGGCAGCCACAGGTAAGCCAGGGTGATGGTGGTTGCGGTTAAGCCAAAGCCGGGGCCGTGGATGCCAAAGGGCTTCAGCGCCCAAGAGATGACTCCCCCATCAGAGAACATGCTGCGCCAGGCATAAGTCTTAACGAGATAGCTGGCCCAGAGCGGAACAAGAACGAGGGCGATGACAACGCTTCTAAATTTTGGTTTGAGAACTTTGGAGATGAAGAGCGCGATAGGAATTGCAAGGAGTCCATCGATCACGGTCACGGCTACTGCAACGGTGATGGAGCGAATGGCGATGGTGCCGTAGACGCGCTGCGTGAGCAGAGTGTGGAAGTTAGTGAAAGAGAAGGAATGGACGGTATTACCGGTGAATGAATCAACGCTCCAGAGACTGGAGACGAGCATTACTGCGAGTGAGCCTAAATAGGCGACCGCCAACCAGAGCACGGGCAACGCTAGTAAAAGCGCCGCCCGTGCTCCTTTGTGGCGATAGAGCCAGGTGTTGATGCGGTTGTTTCTCACAGTTATCTTTTAAATGGTGGACCAGTTACCTGGCTAACCTTTTATAGATGTCCAAGCTTGAGTCCACGCTGCATAGTCGGTGCAGATATTTCCGCGACCATCAAGGCAACTTGTTGTAGGTGTCGTCCAGTACCAGATCTTCTTGGCATAGGTGGCATCTGTTGCGTGATAGGTAGTGCAGAAAGCCTTATCGGCGGTGTGTGAACAAGCGAGTGTCTGTGATGGAGCCTCTCCGAAGTATTCTGCTACTTGAGCGTTGACTGTTGGTGAGGTAATCCAGTTCATCCATTGGTACATACAATTTGGATGTTGTGCCTTGGAAGAGATCATCCAGGTATCAGACCAACCAGTTGCGCCCTCTTTTGGAACAACAGAGGCAACTTTGACCTTCTTGTCAGCGTTGATTGTGTTGGCGATAACCTGCCATGAAGATCCCAGCAAAGTGTTAGATGACTCGAAGGATTGCACCGACTTGGTGTAGTCAGACCAGTATTCGCCAACGTTCTTCTTCTGTACCTTGAGCAAGGCGACAGCAGCTGCAAGCTGTGTCTTATCCAGTGAGTAAGGGTTGGTGATTTTGAGGGCTGGCTTGGTCGCCATCAAATAGACAGCGGCATCAGCGATATAAATTGGGGAATCGTAGGCAGTGATTGCACCCTTATAAGGAGAGTTAGCATCAAAGACAACTGACCACGATGTTGGCTTCTTCACCTTGGCGGCGTTGTAAGCCAAGACGTTAGCGCCCCAACCATGAGGGATTCCATACATCTTTCCGCCAGCAGAGTTCCATTGCGCCATCTTCAAGAATGGAGAGATGGTCTTGTAATTAGGAACGAGAGCGGTATTAACAGGGGCGACTTGGCCGCCGTAGATCAAACGCAATGAGGCATCGCCAGATGCTGATACTCCGTCATATCCACCGGTCTTCATCAATGAAACCATCTCATCGGAAGTTCCTGCGGTCTTGGCGTTGACCTTGCAACCGGTCGCCTTGGTAAATGGGTTGACCCAGTCGATGGTCTTGTCGTTGCTACCGTTTTCGGCATATCCGGCCCAAACAATTATGTTGAGGGCGCCTTCACCCTTGCCTAGAGTTTTGAGCGCTGCAATATTAGGAAGTGAGGCTGCAGCACCCGCAGTCGCACTCGCTATAGCAAGGCCAAAGGCGGCGAAGCTAGCTATCACTATCTTCTTGGTACGCATGCACATCACCTTTTCTTTCGGTTTAGAACGCTGGTCTTTCAACCAACCTGAAATTCGTATTTCGAATTCCAGGAAACTTCGATCTGATCCCCCGTGCTGGGGAAATCTTGGGTGCCATCATTCTCTGCCAGAACCGTCAAAATGTCAGCCCCGATAGCGACATTTATGCGCGTGAGGGCTCCTAGGAACATTACGGAGACGACCTCGCCCGGGGATGTCCTATCCCCTCCCCTGCCAAATTTGATCTTCTCGGGGCGGATGCTGATGACCTTGCCATCACGGTGCAAGAGGTTGGAAATACCGACGAAGCCCGCAACGAATTCGGA
>CAIPQX010000022.1 GCA_903867285.1 uncultured Actinomycetes bacterium
CCTCCCAAGCGCCGATGTCGATAGTTCGGCAACTCTCGGAGATGGCAGTTCGATCTGGCATTTAGCCCAAATCCGCGATGGAGTTGTTCTTGGCGCTAACTGCATTATTGGCCGCGGTGCATACATCGGAAGTGGCGTCACCATGGGTGACAACTGCAAAGTTCAAAATTATGCATTGGTCTACGAACCAGCCAAGATCGGCAATGGAGTCTTCATTGGTCCCGCCGCCGTCCTCACCAACGATCAATTTCCGCGCGCAGTGAATACCGACCTATCTCTCAAGAGCGGAAGCGACTGGGACGCTGTCGGAGTAACTATTCACGACGGAGCCAGCATTGGGGCGCGGGCGGTTTGTATCGCTCCGGTGACCATTGGCAAGTGGGCCTTGGTGGCCGCTGGTGCAGTTGTGACTAAAGATGTTCCAGATTTCGCCCTAGTGGCAGGAGTTCCCGCGAAAAGGATTCGCTGGGTGGGTCGCGCCGGGGTTCCCCTGGAAGATATCGGCGATAATCGCTTCCGTTGCCCGCAGGATCAGAGCGAATATCGACAGATTTCCGAGAATGAGTTGGTAGCAGAATAATTGTGGCAGGGCCCAGTACAGAGTTTTTTACCGATCCTAAGTATCTAGTGGAGAGAAGAGTCAATTGATTCCAGCAGCCCGTCCAATTATCGGTGACGAAGAGCGCGCCGCGGTAGATCGCGTTCTGCGCAGCGGAATGATGGCGCAAGGTCCCGAGGTTAAGGCATTTGAAGAAGAGTTCTCCCAATTTGTTGGTGGGCGACGTTGCATCGCGGTTAACTCCGGAACATCTGCCCTCCATCTTGGATTTATAGCCGCTGGTATTAAGGCTGGCGATGAGGTAATCGTTCCCTCTTTCTCCTTCGCAGCTACCGCCAACGCCGTTGCACTCGCCGGCGCAATTCCTATTTTTGGTGATATTGATAAGAAGACATTCAACCTCGATCCTGCCCACGTCGAATCGTTAATCACTCCGCGCACCAAAGCGATCATGCCAGTGCACCTCTATGGCCACATGGCAGATATGGATCGCTTCGAAGAGATCGGCAAGAAGCACGGACTCACTATCTTCGAAGATGCAGCGCAGGCCCACCTCGCATCTCTCAATGGTCGCATGTCCGGTGAATGGGGCACAGTCGCTTCCTTCTCCTTCTATCCCACCAAGAACATGACATCAGGCGAAGGTGGAATGATCGTCACCAACGATGCCGACATTGAACATCAGAGCCGTATGTTGCGTAACCAAGGTGGAGTCATCCGCTATGCAAATGAGATCGTCGGATTTAACAATCGCATGACTGATATTCACGCTGCTATCGGCCGTGTTCAAGTCACCAAGGTCAAAGCGTGGACCGAGCAACGCCGCGCGAACGCCGCTTATTTGGATGCCAACCTCAAGGGCGTAGTGACGCCTTATGTTCGACCTGGTTCAGAGCACGCTTATCACCAGTACACAATCCGCCTTGATGGCGTGACCAGTGAGGCTAGAGATAAGGCAATCGAACTCATCAAGGCTGGCGGAGTGGGTTGCGATGTCTACTATCCAACTCCAATCCATCGCCTTCCTTCATTTAGTTCTGTGCATGATCTTCCTGTTACCGAAGAGCTGGTGAAAGAAGTTATCTCAATTCCAGTTCATCCTTCGCTCACCCAAGCAGAGCTAGAACAAATCGTTAGCGTCGTCAACGACGTCGTTACCCGAATTTAAGCGAGTAGATCAGATGCCAAACTCTCCCAAGAAATTACGCGCTGGACTCGTCGGTCTAGGAATGATGGGCCGCCACCATGGTCGCGTGCTCGCATCACTCGATGGCGTCGAACTTGTAGGCGTCTGCGATCCAATGGGCGATCCCCACGGAGTTGCGGGTTCCCGACCGCTGGTTGCATCGGTGGAAGAGTTAATCAAACTTGGAATCGATTATGCGATGGTGGCTGCACCAACCGCGTTCCATGAAGATCTCGCGCTGGCACTTGCTGCGGCCGGAGTTCACGCTCTTGTCGAAAAACCACTTGCCGTTGATAACGAATCGGCCCAACGAATTGCCGATGCCTTTGCTGCCAAGGGTTTAGTGGGAGCGGTCGGACATATCGAGCGTTATAACCCAGCACTACAACAACTTCGCGCCCGGTTAGATGCTGGCGAACTAGGCGATGTCTATCAGATTGCCACTCGTCGCCAAGGACCGTTCCCCGCTCGTATCGCAGATGTCGGCGTTATCAAAGATCTCGCTACCCACGATATCGATCTGACGGCATGGGTTGCACGTTCACCTTTCATCAATGTCTCTGCAAAGACCGCGCTGAAGTCCGGTCGCGCCCATGAAGATATGGTCGCCGCTGTTGGTGAACTCGAAAATGGAATTATCACCAACCACCTCGTCAATTGGCTGACACCATTCAAAGAGCGTCTGACCATCGTTACCGGTGAGCGTGGAACCTTTGTGGCTGATACTTTGACGACTGATCTCACCTTCTATGCCAACGCTTCAGTTGATACCGAATGGGATGCAGTTGCATCTTTCCGCGGTGTCAGCGAAGGCGATGTAATCCGCTATGCATTTGCTAAGCCAGAACCACTTCGCACCGAGCACGAAGCATTCCGCGATGCGGTGCTTGGTCTTCCTGGCGCAAGCGAAGGCATCGTCACGATGGAACAGGGTCTAGCCACGGTGCGCGTCGCCAGCGCCATGATCGAGAGCGCAAATACCCGCTCGGTTGTAACAATTTCGAAGGGTCGCTAAATTTATGAAGATCGCCGTTGTCGCACTCGGAAAAATCGGTCTACCTCTTGCCGTTCAATTCGCTAAGAAGGGCCACCACGTCATTGGTTGCGATGTTAACCAGAAGACCGTCGATCTCATCAACGCTGGCACAGAACCATTTCCTGGCGAGAATTATCTCGCTGAGTATCTCGCCGAGGTAGTCACCTCTGGTCATCTCACGGCCACCACTGATACCACCAAGGCGGTCAGCGAATCAGATGCCGTTGTCATTGTTGTACCGCTCTTCGTCAACGAAGAGGGAATTCCCGACTTTGGCTGGATGGATGCTGCTACCGAGAAGATCGCCGCAGGCTTGCAGCCTGGAACTTTAGTTTCCTACGAGACAACTCTTCCGGTCGGCACAACACGCAATCGTTTTGCTCCAGCACTTGAAGCAGGCTCTCGACTTAAGGCCGGAGTCGACTTCCATTTAGTCTTCTCCCCCGAGCGAGTTCTTACTGGGCGCGTCTTTGCAGACCTACGCAAGTATCCAAAGCTCGTTGGCGGAATCGATGAGGCAAGCACCGCGGCTGGCATCGACTTCTACGAAGCTGTTCTCGACTTTGATGATCGCCCTGATCTTGTAGAAAAGAATGGCGTGTGGAACCTGGGAACGGCAGAGGCCAGTGAGATGGCGAAGTTAGCTGAAACTACATATCGCGATGTAAATATCGCCCTGGCCAACCAATTCGCAATCTTTGCGGAAGGTGCCAATATTGATATCGCCAAGGTAATCGCGGCATCTAATTCACAGCCTTACAGCCACATTCACCAACCTGGTATCGCTGTCGGCGGACATTGCATTCCGATTTATCCGCGCTTTTACTTGTGGAACGATCCAGAGGCGACCGTTGTTCGGTCTGCTCGTGAGGCCAATGCAGCTATGCCAGCGCATGCCGTGAAATTGTTGGCAGATAATTTTGGTGAACTTGCCGGAAAGCGCGTTGCGGTTCTAGGAATTTCTTACCGTGGCGGTGTTAAAGAGTCGGCCTTCTCTGGAGTATTTGGGGTTGTAACTGCGCTCAAGGCTCGCGGCGCCGTTGTGGTAGTCCAAGACCCGATGTATACCGATGCAGAGATTGTTGGATTGGGATTTGAGCCATATGCAATCGGCCAAAGCGTGGATGCAGTAATTCTGCAGGCCGATCACAAGGAATATAAGTCCCTCACCAGATCCGATTTTCCTGGAGTACAAGCTGTCGTCGATGGACGTCGCACCATGGATCCGAAGAATTTCGCAGGGGTTTCCTTCCGCGTCATTGGTGCAGGCGCTTAAACGCTCTCTTCTAACAACTTAGGCTTGCTCACTACAAAAGACTTATGTGGCTGTGCGGTTGGAGTTGCGCTGGCGATTTGATTGTAAGTGTCCAACAAGATCTCAGCTTGGCGTTCCCAGGAGCGCTCTGACAGCACTTGCGTGGTGTAAGCAGCGCGATATTTAGCAGGATCCGCTAAGACCAACTTGGCCGCCCTCACAAAATCATCTACATCTTCGGCGACAAAAACCTCACCGTTGCGCAACTTTCGGACTTCTGCTGACATCGTCTTTACATCGCTCACCAGAATCGGCAGTAAGGCCTGCATATATTCCCCAAATTTGGTGATCAGCGAAATCTCATGATTCAAACGGTGCAAGATGGGAATTAATCCAATATCTGCTCCGGAGAGATATGAGACCAATTCGGAGTTTGGAACATAAGTGACGATATGGAAGCGATCGGCTAGATCGGGAGCGCTGGCCACCAAATCCGTCTCCGTTTTGTTCTTTGGATTTGCAATCAAAGCTAAATGCACTCCATCGAGCTGCCGCAGCGCAGCTAGTGCAGTTTGAATTCCGCGCTGTGGAGCAACTGCTCCTGAATAAACCATGAGTGGAATGTCCGCAGCTATCCCAAGATCAGTGCGTAAATGCCGTTTCGATGGCTGCTGTCCCTCGACGAGTGGATCATTGGCAACAATCGTAGGACGTTTGGTTACTTTCAGCTGTTCAATTAAAAGGTCATTCATTGGTTCGCTCACCGAGAGGACAGCAGCAGCGCCACTGGAATACTTGCGTTCAATCTTTGTGTAAAGAGCTGCCAATGGCTTGGTGAGATGCGCTACTCCTGGTACATATTCATGTGCATCATAAATAAGTTGCGCGGGGCGACCAGCCTTTTGCAACATCTCCACAATTGCAGCAGCGATAGGCAGCGCGGTGTAATCATGAGCATGGACGATATCTGGGTCAAAGCCCATGGCAACCGGTGTAATCAATTTAACCGAACGATGTAAATTCGGGACTACAACTTCGCGCTTAACGCCTATTTTTTCCGTGAGTTTACGTCGATATCTACGCAATCTACGTAGGACTCCAGCAATGAGCCACAGCAGCGTTTCGTTCTTAAACGGCATGCGCAATACCCAGGGAATATTCTCTTTCCTGATAACGAGCTTGAGCGGCAAACGAATAATTCGGGCATATCCGATAGTGAGTTCGTCAGCCTCGCCAGAGGGCGAAGAGCCAACAACTAAAACATCCCAACCCGCATTACTAAGTGACCAGGCACATTTGAGAACTCGGGAATCTTCGGTTACTCCATTTAAGACGATATGTAATGTCTTAGGAGTTTGACTCATGTTTATATCTTACCCAGAGTTGTGGGTTGAATCGGAGTGTTTAGGCTACTTCGTTCCAATTGGCAAGAGAAAAACTAGAGCAGTAACGGCCGCTGCCAAGGCTGCAGCTTGAAACAATAAACGAATCGCTGCTTGGCGATCGATCCTGCGGTCTTCCTCAGAGATTACCCGCTTGGTCGATCCTAACTTTCCAAAATTAAAGAGACCGGATAGTCCGAAGGCCAAGCAGAACTTCTTGCGGGCTTGTAAATAACCGATTGACATTACAAGAGCGGGCAGGAAAGTACTTAAACGCGCCAAATGCGATGTGTGCTGGCGGTAGAAACCAAAGACAGTGGAGAGCGTAAGGAATAAACCAATTCCACCAACTAGTTGGCGACGGCGCACTTCACGAATACCAATGTTGCAACTTCCGGCAATGTATTCATCGTCGCTACCCTCAGGCACGACGTTATTATTCAAGTTATCGCTCATAATTTTGATTACGCCTAGAACTGGCGTTCGGACTCTTCATCGTCAGCAAATACTTCATGGGTACCATGCTCGCTATTTGCTAACCACGAGAAGACCGACTTCAGCGCACCAAAGATCACCACGAGGACTGTAAAGAATCCAACAATGCGGCGAATGGCTTTGAACATGGGGTGAATCTACACTCTCAACCTTGTTACTCGCTGGAAAGAGCCTTAGAGCGAGCCGAGAAGAGCGCTATTAATATCGCTCCAGAGATCCTCAAGATCCTCGATACCCACCGAGAGTCGGATCAAGTTTGTAGGAATAGTGGGGCTTTCAGTGCTCCAGCGGTGGCGGCGCTCCCACAGGGATTCGACCCCGCCGAGCGAAGTGGCATGCGCTACTAATTGTGAGGCGGCACAGGCCCGATCGGCGGCCTCGGCTCCCCCAGCATGGTCAAAGGAGATGACGGCGCCAAAGCCCTTCATAAAGCTCTTTGCGATTTCGTGATGGGGATCGGTGGGCAATCCCGGATAGCGAACGCGATCTACCGCTGGATGCAGCGAGAGTCGAGTTGCAATCTCTAAGGCGTTTTTCTGGGCGCGCTCCATGCGAACGCCCAAAGTACGTAATCCGCGAAGCGCCAACCAGACTTCAAAGGGGCCAGGAATCGCGCCGTTAATCTTCCGTACATCTGCCAGACGTTGATAGAGCGCTTGGTCCTGAGTTGAGATTGAACCCAGAATGACATCGCTATGTCCAGAGATATATTTCGTCAGAGAATGCACGACGACATCTGCACCCATCAATAGCGGTTGCTGCACCAGAGGTGTAGCGAAGGTGTTGTCGACAGCAACGCCAATGTTCTGCGATTTAGCCGCCGCGATCAGGGTGGGCATATCCGCGACTTCAAGGGCGGGGTTGGTAGGAGATTCCAGCCAGAGCAGGGTTGATCCCGGCAAGGCTGCAAGAACTTGCTCAGTGTTTGAGACATCTACATAGCGAACCTCAGCGGCGCCCGATGCTTCAGCCTGCCGCAACAAGACCATCGTGCCGGAATATCCATTCTGCGATGTCGTTATAACTGCCCCGCGAGGCAGGATCGAGAAGAGGGCAGAGATAGCAGCGATTCCTGATGAGAAAACCAGAGTGGGGCCAGATTCAAGTGCTTCCATCGCACTTTCCAGTGCACTCCAACTCTTGTTGCCATAACGTCCATAACCGGTAGGACCCGGCGCTAAGAAGGTGGAGTTGAGTTCGATCCCAACGTTGACTCCGGCATCCGACGTGCGCTCTGGCCTTCCGGCGGAAACAACGCGACTTTGCAGGCTCAGCGTTTCGAGCGAATCTTCAGGTGAGTCAGGAGTAATCGACATGGATGAAGCCTAACGCAGCCCTAATAAAGAGGGGAATTATTCGGAGATCTTGCGCGCTTTGAATGCGCTCAAAGCACCAGTAACGACCAAGGTTCCAATGACGAAGCCCAGGGAGAGTCCGAGTGAGATATGTGGCACGGGTACACCTGCCACCTTCTCATGACCCTCTCCTAGCGTTGCCTCAAAGATCAACTTCAATCCAATAAACGCGAGGATCACAGAGAGTCCCTCGCTCAGGTAGATCAATTTCTCCATCAAATCACCGATGAGAAAGTAGAGCTGGCGCAGCCCCATAGAGGCGAAGATTGTTGCCGTAACGATCACATAAGGGTTGCGGGTCAATCCAAAGATGGCGGGGATGGAGTCAAAGGCGAAGAGCATGTTAGTCAGCGCTATCGCCACCATTGCAATTACAGCAATTGGCGCGCCACGTTTGCGCATGTATTTAATAACGCGGCCCTCTTCCCACTCCTCTGATTCGGTCTCGCGAAAGAGTTTAAGTGCGGTGTAGATCAAGGAGCCACCAAAGAAGAAGAAGATCCAGACATAACGATTAACCAGGGCAGAGCCACCTGCGATAAAAACTCCGCGCAACAAAAGCGAGGAGAGAATTCCCCAGAAGAGGATCATCTGTTCGCGTTCCTTAGCGACCTTGAGGCGAGCCATGATGAGAAGAAGTACAAAGAGGTTGTCGAAGGAGAGCGAATACTCGGTAAGCCAGCCGGCGAAGAATTCGGCGCGACTTTGGTGGGTGGACCAAACACCTAAATAGATGCCAAAGACGATTGCGAGAGAAACATAGAAAGCGGTCCAGAGGGCGACGCTGCGCAGCTTGGTGACGATGTGGCGGTTGCGATAAGCAAAGATAAAATCGAAGAGCAGAACTATTGCTAGGCCGCCCAGCGTGACGCTCCACGCTAGGAAACTCGTATGGTTGCTGATCACCTCGCTAGCCTAGTCGCTAGGCTAGCTCTGTGGCCCTCACTACTGAAGATGAGATGAAGAAGCATGTGCGCGCGATCGCACGCATAGACCCTGCCTTTGCTCCTATCATTAAAAGGAGTCCGCTCTGCACTATTAATCGTAAGCGTCCTGGTCGTGGACATTATGACACTCTGGTCACATCCATCATCTCGCAACAATTAGCCGTTAAAGCAGCCGACACTATTCGTGACC
This sequence comes from uncultured Actinomycetes bacterium, assembly GCA_903867285.1. Lineage (GTDB taxonomy): Bacteria > Actinomycetota > Actinomycetes > Nanopelagicales > Nanopelagicaceae > PALSA-747. The sequence goes on from CAIPQX010000022.1 coordinate 8,406, forward strand.
GAGTCCGAGTATTGGCAGGCGGATCTTTCACGCCGGAAGCGCTCGCCGCACTATCTGCAGCTGAATTGCGCACCGTGGGAGTAAGCGGGGCTAAAGCCCGCGCCATCGATGAACTCACCCAGGCTACCTTGTCGGGCGCCATTGAATTTAAGAAGTTTCCCAAGCTCAGTAATACAGAGATTTCAGAGGAATTAACCGCG
>CAIPQX010000023.1 GCA_903867285.1 uncultured Actinomycetes bacterium
CGCTCGATAGTATTTTGCTGCGAGTGCATCGGCATCACTTAAGGTGTTGCCGCCATTGATCCACAGAAAGTTAACGCCAGCTGCCGCCATCGTTACGAAATTAATGGGCTTACTTCCAGCATGCTGATACCTGCTGATATCCAAGCCGAGGATCCGATGTCCAGGGCCCGTTGTCTGAAACGGAGCCGGGATTGAAGCCCATGCCAGATCACTTATTGAAGTGAGAAGAAGTAAGGTCGCGACAAAGAGCCATAACCCTTTTCTTTTCATGAAGCGATCAAATTCAGAGATTATTGTTCAAGCACAATAGAGCCGAGGGCAGGCACGGTGACCTGCTGAGCATTAATTGAAGAGAGAACTTTAGTTCCCGCAATATTTCCGCTCACAACTAGGTTCCATTTACCTCCAGAGGGCAAAGTAACCTTTGAAGGAGTGGAAGTGGCGTTATAAGCAACAACTATCTTCTTCCAGGAATCCTTGCTCTTGCTACCGTCGAGAGAATAAGCAATCACTCCATCAAAGGTTGGTATGAAGGAGAGATTGGTTTTGATTGCACTCGCTGTGCTTAATCTAAATGCAGGATGGGCATTTCTCAGCGCCAATAGCCCCTTGTAGTAGTTATTGACGGCGATATTTAAAGGAAGAGTGCTCCATTTTATCGAGTTGACCTCATCGTTCGCGTTATAACTATTGCCATTCCCACCTTTTGAGCGCAAGAACTCTTGGCCAGCCTGGATAAAGGGAACTCCTTCTGAAAGGTAGACAATGACGGCGCTCATCTCATCCATCCTGGTGATGGTTACGGTAGTTGCTCCTGGCACGCTTGAAGTAAGTTTGTCGAAGACCGTTTGGTTGTCATGAGACTCCACATAATTTATGGATTGGCCCGGACTTGAAGTCGTCCACTTATTATCGAGATTCCCGTTATAAACGGTATTGCCAACGATTCCAGCCTTAACATCTGGTGCCTTCGCGAAGATACCGGAGACGAACCCAGCCTCGGTTGTATTAAATACTGAGCCCTTGGCACCATCGCGGATTTGGTCATTGAAAGCAGCGACGCCCGGGACTAGCGCGATATTTCCTTGAGTTGCAGCGCTTTCAAGCGGTAGTGAACTAGCTCCATACCAACCCTCGCCGAGGATCAAAATTGAGGGATCAATCGCAGTCAAAGACTTACGTGCTTGGTTAATTGTCGTGATGCTCATCTGGCCCATCTGGTCGATGCGGAAACCATCGATGTGATACTCCGTCGCCCAGTACTTAAAGGAGTCATTAATGAACTTAGCTGCCATAGAACGTTCATCGGCTACATCATTGCCGCAACCGCTGCCGTTCGTGAGATCGCCATTTGAATCTGTTCTAAAGAAGTAGCCCGGCACTATGAGGCTCTCGCTATATGTGTTGGCATTGAAGACGTGGTGGTACACGACATCCATAATTACGCGTAACCCTTGGTTGTGAAGTGATTGAATTGCGCTCTTCAACTCGACAATTCGCTTGGTTGGATTTGCTGGATCTGAAGAGTATGAACCCTCTGGAACATTGAAATTCTGTGGGTCATAGCCCCAGTTAAATGTCGGTGCTGATTCATCGACTGACTGGAAATCGAATACAGGTTGCAGTTCTACATGGGTAACTCCGAGGCTCTTTATATGTGCCACACCCGTCGGAGTGCCCTTGTAAGAGGTCTTTACATCGGTAAAGGCCAGATACTTCCCCCGATGCGCAGCAGGCACACCGCTGTTTGGATCTATCGAAAGATCGCGAACGTGCAATTCATAAATCGAAGCATCAGTTGGGTTTCCAGAGAATTTAGGCTTGGTGTTGTTCCAGCCAATTGGATTGGTTTGAGAAAGATCTACAACTACTCCAAGAAGTCCGTTGATGGTTGTGGCACGCACGTAAGGATCAACTGCATCATTAGTTGTTCCATCTACGGTGACGCGGTACATGTAAATTAACCCATTTTTATCACCAGAGAGAGTGGTGACCCATGTGCCATTGATATCGGCGGTCATTGGCACTTCTGTTGCTCCGCTAGCGGGTGTAGTTGCTGTCGCGAAGGTTAAAAGCGATACCTTGCTCGCAGTTGGAGCCCAGACGCGAAACTTTGTTGACGCTTTTGTGTATGTGTTTCCAAGATCATTTCCTGAATATGTATACTTCGCGGTGAATTCAGGCGAATCGAAGATCTTTGCTTGAGCTACAGCGGGGCTCAATGGAATATCTCCAGTAGGGATTGCAGTGTATATAGTCTTGTCCCCTTGGCGAATCCAAATTTCAGCATTTCCGTTTGCATCGAAATTCGTTATAAATCTATCGGTACTTCCCTCTTTTTGAGTCCAGGCACCGAGGCGGATGATGAATCCAAGTTGGTCGAAAGCCGCCAACCCAGTTACATCTGTAGTGGCAAATACCCCAAAAGCATCTTTGCCAGAAAAGGCAACCCCTGCCGCGCTTACTTCCTTATCATTTGCTGAGCCAGGAAGGTCCTTCCAAAGATAAACATTCCAATCCTTATAGTCACTAGCGGTCCGTTGATAGTGAATGGTGAGGTGAACCGTGTCCGGTAACGCGGCTCGCGCTGGTGCTAGCCAGAAAGCTGGTTGGACAAGCGCCGTAATAAGCGCAAAAGCGAGGAGTACTGTGCGGCGGGGTGCCATATTCATGATGAAAGTTTATAGAGAAAGCCATGGCGGAGGCTTGTAAATTGCCAATGTTTCCGCCACTTTCCCGCCCTTCCACATTGACTGCGTCGGGACTATATTTTGCTGAAACCTATCATCCATGTGAATCGAAGAATCAGCAGGAGGCCACGTGTACTTTCAAGATCGCTACCTATCAAATGAACAAATTCTCATGCGAGATACCTGCCGTAAATATGTAGATGAAGTTGTAGCACCTTGGATTAGAGAAGATCGCTCACGAGAATGGTCGATGGACCCAGAAGCGCGCTTGGCGCCCCACATTTTGGAGAAAGCCGATGAGATCGGATTGCGATATCTCGGGGTGCCCGAAGAGTTCGGCGGAATCCCATTAGATGCGGATACTCTTTCACAAACGTTTGCGGTTATCTCTACTGAGCTCTCTCGGGGTGACTCGGGTCTGGCAGATAAGTTAGTTCAAAATTGGAAGATATCCGTTCTTTTAGGAGTGCTTGCCCCGGAGCATCTAAAGAAGAAATGGTTTGCGGCTTACATGGCCGACCCGCAATTTCTTATGGCACACTGCTTGACCGAACCACGTGGCGCATCTGATCGTTGGCTTCCTTACAATGTGCCAGAAGCAAGTATGGAGACTAAAGCTGTTTTAGAGGGCGATGAGTGGGTCATCAATGGTCGCAAGCAATTTATTAGTAATGGTTATGATGCAAAGCTTTACATCGTTTATGCCAACACCGATTCAACACAGGGAACCATGCAAGGCACATCAAGTTTCTTAGTTCCTCGCGAAACCCCTGGATTGACAGTGACGCGGTGCAATGAAACCATCGGCGGTCGCTTCATGAACAATGGAGAGATCGTCTTTGAGAATGTCAGGTTACCGGCCGATCATCTGTTGGCACATAATGATGCCCTGGGCAAAGCAGGTATTTATTTCCAGCCAGGCAAAATAATGGTTGCTGCGAAGAATCTAGGTATCGGGATAGCGGCTTACGAAGATACCGTTCGCTTCGTACACGAGCGTGTTCAAGGTGGAAGAGTCCTTATAAAGCATCAGGCAGTTGCTTCTCGAATAGCAGATATGGCAACTCGACTGGAAGCGGTGTCAGCTCTACTCCGCCATGCCGCAACCGCGGTTGATGAAGGATCACCAGATGCCGCCATCTTGGCTACGATGGTTAAGGTATTCGCTTCTGACGAAATTCTTAAGGTTTGTCAGAACGCCATGGAGTTACACGGTGGGTACGGTGCAATGGTCGAAGTGGGTATTGAGAAATACTTTAGAGATGCCGCCGTTTGCCTCCACTCTGATGGAACGACTGATGTATCAAACTTCAAGATCGTGAAGTCAATGTTCCCTGCTACCGCTGGAACGTATGCCGGGCCCGAGTAACTTGAACTAGGGGGATTAAGGGGTTTTTCTGTGCAGATTAGCAATCTGTTCATGGTAGAAATCAGATCCGAAATCTCGAAGTACGTCGGAATACTTCTTCATCCCCCATGTCCAAAAATCAAAGTCCAGTTCGGAGATCCCATCTTGGATTGACGCCCAAAGCGTCCATCCATATTTACCGTAGACGCTGAAGAGCCAGGCGCGTGCAAATTTATCTGGACGATCTTCGCCGTAGTAAGCCGTAACCAACTCACGTAGTGAATCAATCGGGAGAAATGATTCAGCCCAGAGATTTCCGAGTTCAAAGCAGGGATCGTTATTTCCCGAGTATTCATAGTCGATTAGCCAAATTTTCTGGCCATCGTCGATGAAGTTGGCGGCAAGAAGGTCGTTATTACAAGGAACTTTGCCGTCATCAGTTGCCTGGAAAGCGGCAAAAAGTTCATCTCCATACTTCGATAACTCTTCATATTCAGCGGGGATCCTAAATCCACGTTCTTTCACAATAGATAGGTAGCTCTTTTGAATCTCAAACATATCGAAGTCCCGCACGAATGGCTTGGCCTGATGCAACTTTTTAATGCTTTGCGCGATACGGGGAAGATTTGCTGCTACATCTTGTGCCCCATATGTATCCCCGGTCAAAAATCCTATAACCAACAAGCCGGCGCCCGGAAGGTAGTCGTAGACGGGAGCGGCGACACCTGCCTCCGCGGCGATAATTGAATTACGATATTCTGCTTCGCGATCTATAGATAGAAGAGAAGATGCATTGCTGGAAATTCGCGCCACATAAATCCCCGAATCTGTGGATACCTTGAGATTCCGATTTGTCAGGCCGCCAGATAGCTCAGAGATTTCACTTCGGCTACGGAGTCGAGGCACTTGATCGAGCAACGCACCGAAAGATTCTTCTAATTGCATTGCAGACAAAGTCATTACAAAAGGATACATTTGCAATATGGCAAATGAACAGGTCCCCAGCAGATCAAAAATTGTAATTATTGGCGGAGGGGTTGGCGGCACTTCGGTCGCTTATCATTTGACGCAATTAGGGGAGAGCGACGTAATCCTGCTCGATCGCAGCGAGTTAACCAGCGGTTCCACCTTTCACTCTGCCGGGCTCGTAGGGCAATTGAGAGCAGATCCCACGCTTACCAAGATGAATATGCACTCGGTTGACCTTTATCGCCAATTAGAGAAGAGCGAGACGCCACCATCCTGGGTTGAATGTGGCAGCATTAAATTGGCTTCGACGCCAGAGCGGCTGGAAGAGATCCGCCGCCAGATCGGTTGGGCCAAGACCTTTGGATTGGATCTTCACGAAATTTCACCAAAAGAGGCACAAGAGCGTTTTCCGCTGATGGTCTTGGATGGGGTTGTCGGTGCTTGCATCATGGAGTCCGATGGTCAGGTCGATCCATCACAGTTAGCTCAGGCACTTGCAAGTGGTGCTCGCAGGGGCGGAGCCAAGATATTTCCACATACTCGCGTTCTTGCTATTCGAACCAAAAATCAAAGCATAGTCGGTGTTGATACCGATAAGGGCTTCATAGAGTGTGAGGTTGTCGTGAATTGCGGCGGCATCTACTCCGCTGAGATTGGCAGATTGGTCGATGTGCGAATTCCAATCGTTCCTATGAGCCATCAATATTTAATTACCGATAATTTCTTACCCGCTGGTGCGCCAAAACTTCCATCACTACGCGATCCAGATCTATTGATTTACTTCCGCCAGGAAGTTGATGGATTAGTTATGGGTGGTTATGAGCGGGAGTCTCGGCCATGGGTCACAAGTCGCGAGAAATTTGATGATATTCCGGCCAATTTCAACGGGATGCTTCTTCCCGAAGAATGGGAGCGATTTGAAGAGATCGCCATCAATTCTCAAGTACGGGTGCCTAAAATGGGAGAAATCGGGATCAAGAAATTTATAAATGGCCCTGAGGCTTTCACGCCTGACAATGAATTCTGCTTAGGAGAAACAGAGGTGGGCGGTTTCTATGTGGCCGCAGGATTCTGTGCTCACGGCATCGCTGGCGCTGGTGGAATCGGGAAGGTAATGGCGGAGTGGATTGTTGGAAATGAACCACCTATGGATTTGTGGCATATGGATATTCGCAGATTCGGAAGTTCATATGAATCCCCAGCATTTACCATGGATAGAGTGCAAGAGAATTATGAACAATATTATGACATTCACTATCCACTCGAAGAACGTCAAACTGGTCGTCCCGCAAAAACCTCCTCTGTTTACGAGTGGCACAAAGAGCACGGCGCTGTTTTTGGAGAGAAAGCCTCGTGGGAGCGTGTCAACTATTACGGAACACATGTAGGCGATGAAGGTAATCGTCCTTATGGTTGGGCGGGCAAGAATTGGTCTGCAGCGGTACAGGTCGAGCATCAAATTACGCGAACCTCGGCCGGAATCTTTGATGAATCAAGTTTTGCTAAGTTGAAGATAAATGGTGCCCGAGCTGGCGAATTTCTAAATTTGGTCTGCTCCAACAATGTGGTCAGGGGAATCAACCGCACCGTTTACACCCAGGCCCTCAACACCAAGGGTGGTATCGAATCCGACTACACCGTGACACAAGTTGCCGAAGAAGAATTTTTAATTATTACTGGCACCGCTTTCGGAAATCACGACGGTGGCTGGCTCCGTAAACAGCGGCGCGAGCTGAAGTTTGATGATGTCCAAATTTCGGATTCAACTTCCGACCTAGCGGTATTTGGAATCTGGGGACCTAAGGCTCGAGAGATATTGCAATCGCTAACCACTTACGATCTTGGAAATGAAAATTTTCCTTTCATGCATTCTCGCGAGATAGAAGTTGCAGGAGTTAAGTTACGTGCAACGCGAATTACTTATGTCGGAGAACTCGGTTGGGAGCTCTATTTGCCAGTTAAAGAGGGGCTCCGAGTTTGGAGCGCTCTTATTGCGGCAGGTAAGCCGCTTGGAGCCGAACCTTGTGGCTACCGGGCAATTGAATCGCTGCGCCTGGAAAAGGGTTATCTGGCCTGGGGGAGTGAAATCAATACAGAGACGACCCCTCTTGAAGCTGGACTGGGATTTGCGGTTTCACAGAATAAGAGCGCTTTCATCGGCAAGGAGGCCTTACTTGCAGACCCTCATCCAAAGCGGGCTCTAGTAGTTATTACCTTCGACGATCTCAAGCAAACTCCTCTCGGAAACGAACCGATCAGGGCCAATGGAGAAATTATCGGTCGAATTAAGAGTGGAGGACAGGGCTACACGATCCGAAAGGGGATTGGCTATGCCTACCTGCCTAAGGAATTCACCACCCCACAATCAACTCTCGAGGTTGAATTCTTCGGAGAGTGGAAGATTGGTGTTGTGCAAAGCTCACCTCTCTTTGATCCCGAGGGTCTGCGAATCAAGGGTTAATATCGCGATATGAAGATTGCTGTCTGCGTTAAACAGGTTCCTGATTCTTGGGTTGAAAAGAAGATGGATGGCCAAGTTTTAGATCGCCTTGGTGTGGATGCTGTCCTCAACGATCTAGATGAGTATGCACTTGAGGAAGCGCTGCGAATTGTAGAAGCCAACTCACCGACAGGTGCCGCCGGCCCAGAAAGCGGGCATGAAATCACCTTGCTTTGCATGGGGCCAGAACGCGCCACCGAGGCGCTGCGCAAGGGTCTCTCTATGGGGGCGGATAGCGCCCTCTTGATCTCTGACCCAGCGCTTGCAGGTTCAGATGCCCTATCGACTTCGTTGGTGCTAGCGCAGGTCATTGCTAGTGGTGGTTTCGATTTAGTTATCTGTGGCACTGAATCTACCGATGCGCGAATGAGCGTGATTCCCGCGATGCTGGCTGAACGTTTAGGTTGGGCCCAACTAACTCACGTGCACAAACTTGATATCGATCTGGCGGGTTCTACGGCGCAGGGAGCGCGCTCTACTGAAATTGGAGTTGAAACTATCTCGGCTCATTTCCCGGTAGTGATTAGCGTTCCAGATAAAATCAATGTGCCCCGTTACCCCTCATTTAAAGGGATCATGGGCTCTAAAAAGAAACCTTTAGTGATTAAGGCGCTTGGCGAAATTGAAATCGAAGCAGATTCCGTGGGTGCGCCCGCATCCTGGTCAACTGTACGAGAAGTGACTCCTCGACCGCCCAAATCCAAGGGGATAAAGGTGGTTGATACCGGTGATGGTGGAAACCAATTGGTTGCATTCTTAGAAGAGCAGCGTGTTATATGAGCGTTCTGATTCTGGTCGATCAGGTTGATGGAAAGGTTGCTCGCTCCACCGGTGAACTTGCTATTTTTGGGCAGAGAATAGGCAAAGTCACAGCCGTTCTCTTTGATGAAGATTTGCTTCCACAATTATCTGAGTTCTGCATCGATAATGTCATCATTGTTTCTGGCGTTAATCGTAATTCTCCTGCTGAGGTGGCGCAGGTACTCTCGCAGATCATCCTGGAGAAATCCCCGAGGGCGCTACTTATTACAGCTACTATCACAGGAAAAGAGATTGCGGCACGAACGGCAGTTCGTTCGTACTCTGGAATCATCACAGATGCAATAGATATTGACGGTGAACTAGTCACGACTCAATCAATCTTTGGCGGGGCCATGACAGTCAAAGCGGGAGTGAATAGCCCATGCGCAGTTGTCGCAATTCGTTCTAATTCTGTCGATGTTGTCAGCACACAGAGCTCACCAGTTGTCGAAGCATTTTCGGGAACTACAACTCCCTCCTTGGAACGCACTCTTTCGGTAGAGATGGCGATAAAAGGCAACCGTCCAGAACTTACCGAAGCATCAATTGTGGTTTCCGGTGGCGGGGGAACTAAAGGCGACTTTGGGCCGTTAGAGGAGTTCGCCGATTGCCTTGGTGCAGCGATAGGGGCATCACGCGCTGCGACAGATGCTGGTTGGTACCCCCATGACCACCAGGTGGGGCAAACCGGAAAAACTGTGCGGCCACAGCTCTACGTAGCTGTAGGAATCTCTGGGGCGATTCAACATCGCGCGGGCATGCAGACAAGTAAATTGATCGTCGCAGTGAATAGCGACCCCGATGCGCCGATCTTCGATGTTGCAGACTTTGGAGTTGTGGGCGATTTATTTTCAGTTATCCCACAAGCGACCGCGGCAATCAAGGCGAAGAAACCGTAAGGTCGCAGGGTGGGTTTACTCGCCGCCCTTAACGCTGCGCAACAGAACTTGCGCAACATCGAGAACCTGTACATCAGACTCACGCGCTTGCACTCCGTCGGTCACCATGATGCGGCAGAACGGACAGGCAACTGCGACCTCTGAGGCGCCCGTTGCGATAGCTTCATCTACGCGGGTTAAATTAATTCGAGTTCCAATTGACTCCTCAACCCACATCCGTCCACCACCACCACCGCAACAGAATGAACGCTCTTGATTACGCGGCATCTCAGTGATGTCGCAGCCACTAGCTTCAAGCAATTCACGCGGTGGAGCATAAATTTGATTGTGTCGACCAAGATAGCAAGGGTCGTGATAGGTCAACTTCGCCTCAGATTTATGAGGACTTGGCTTTAATCGTCCCTCTTTGATTAATGTATTTAAGAGTTGGGTATGGTGCAACATTTCAAGTTCAAATCCGCTCTGCGCGTAATCTTTGCCAATCGTTGTGAAGCAATGTGGGCAGGTGACGACGACCTTCTTCTTTCCCTTTGAGCGGCCGGCAAATACCTCATTGAAAGTTTCGATGTTCTCGGCGGCAAGTATTTGATACAGGTATTCGTTACCGGAGCGACGAGCCGGATCTCCCGTACAGGTTTCGCGATTTCCCAAAACAGCGAAATTTACCCCAGCCATATAAAGCAGTTCTGCTACTGCTTTGGTCGTCTTCTTCGCGCGATCTTCATAAGCACCGGCACATCCAACCCAGAACAAATATTCGACATCATCGGGGAGAGTTCCGCTGACAACTTTTACTGGGAAATCACACTCTGCAATCCAGCCTTCTCGGTTATCTTTATTTGATCCCCACGGATTGCCGGCTTGCTCCATATTACGGAAAGTTCCGTTGAGCTCCTTGGGGAAATTGGATTCGACTAATACTTGGAAGCGACGCATATTGACGATGTGATCAATGTGTTCGATGCCGACAGGGCAGGCGTTGACACAGGCGCCGCAGGAGGTGCAAGCCCAAAGCACATCGGTCGAAATTGGCGCCTTATCTCCCACCAGATTTTCCGTTTCGACAACCTTTGCCATAGCGTGATCGCGCATCGACATGATTAGCAACTTTGGTGAAAGCGGCTTATCGGTATGCCAGGCAGGACATTGCGATTGACAGCGTCCGCATTCGGTACAGCTGGTCATGTCCAGCAGACCCTTCCAGGAAATATCTGCTCGTGTTCCGAGTCCAAAGAGATCATCTTCTGCGGGATCTTCGAAGTTAATTGGCTTACCCTTTGAGAGCATCTCCGGCAAGGCACCCAGTGCAGGCTTAGAAATATTTCTCTTGTAATAGATGTTGAAGAAGGCTAAAAATCTGTGCCACGCAACGCCCATCGTTAAATCAGATGCAATAACAATGAACCAGGCCATCGAAATAAGAATTTTGATGGTGGCCACGATGACAATGGCGTTCTTGATCGATGCTGGTGACATCGAGTTAAAGGTAAGTACCGCCGGCCAAGAGATTGCATAGTGCCAATTCCATGAGATGACCCCGGCCAGTGCACCTTCTAGTCCACGCAAGGCAATTACACAGAAAACGATCGCCAAGATAGTTGCCTCGACGTAATAAGCCTTACCCATGGATGATCCAGAGAAACGATTGCGGGTACGGAACCTTGTTACTTGACGAATTCCGATAAGAGTGACGATTCCGATTCCGGTGAGCGCAGCAATTGTCTCTGCAAAGAGTTCATATCCAACGAAGTGCCCGATGAGCGGTAGAGAGAATGTGGGGTCGATTACTTGCCCATAGGCGGTAAGTAAAGTTCCAAAGAGAACGACGAAGCCGACCATCACGAACCAGTGCGCAATGCCGGTGCCAGTGAAGTTGAGCATCTTGGTATGCCCAAGGATCTCTTTAAACATATTGCGTAAGCGCGCCACGCCGTTCCCGCCGCGAGTTGGATCCGGTTGCTGCTTCTTATATATGGCAATCAACTGGCGAACTCGGATTGTAAGGAGGACTACCGCAAAACTGGTGACGAGGTAAGCGAGCACAGCGAGCAGGGTGATCATTGGGTAAGAATAACCCTATTAATTAACTACCCAAGTATCCCCGCTGGCGAGCAAAGAAGTTAAATTCCCGGCGCCATCCTTCGCTATCACATCGGCGATCTGTTGGTTAACCATCGAAGAATACTCAGGTCGGGCTACATCCCGGAAAACACCGATCGGGACATGATCTAGTTCTGACGAGGAGAGTCTTGAGAGAGCAAATGCATATGAAGGATCTGGGTTATTACCATTATGGACGATTAGATCGCTCTCTGAAACCGTAGAGAGTTCTACAACTTTCATAGAGCCATTCTCCAAAATGACGCCGTGAGTTTCGGACTTAATAGGAGACCCATGAATTAACTGCAGGAGAGTTGCGCCTTTGGTATCTCCATCCTTCACAGCAAGGAAGGCATCGTCATTGAAGATTGGGCAATTTTGATAGATCTCAATGAGAGCAGATCCCTTGTGCGCCGCAGCAGCTTGCAACATCTCGGTCAAGTGTTTGCGATCGGTATCTATTGAACGTGCTACGAAGGTAGCTTCCGCTCCGAGTGCCAACGAAATTGGATTAAATGGCGTATCCAAGGATCCAATGGGAGTGGATTTAGTGACCTTGCCTGCCTCGCTCGTTGGCGAGTATTGGCCCTTAGTGAGACCGTAGATCCGATTGTTGAAGAGCAAAATCTTGAGATTTACATTGCGGCGCAATGCGTGAATCAGGTGGTTACCACCAATGGAAAGTGCATCGCCATCACCCGTAATCACAAAGATTGTTAAATCTGGACGCGAAATTGCCAACCCGGATGCGATAGCTGGCGCACGACCGTGGATGGAGTGAATACCAAATGTTTCTAAGTAATATGGAAAGCGGGATGAACATCCGATTCCTGAGATGAAAACTATATTTTCGCGCGGTAACCCAAGCGTGGGTAAAAAGGATTGCACGGTAGAGAGAATGGAATAGTCACCGCACCCAGGACACCAACGCACCTCTTGGTCGGATGTAAAGTCTTTCTTAGTAAGGGTTACATCAGTCACTGAGCACCGCCATTGTTGCTTCGATAATTTCCGTGGTTGAAAATGGAAGTCCGCGAACTTTGTTGTAACCAGTAATGTCCTTCAAGAATTCCGAACGTAGAAGCATTGCCAGTTGGCCGAGGTTCATCTCTGGAACGATAACGCGATCGTACTTAGCCAACACATCTCCTAAGTTCTTGGGGAATGGATTGATGTATTTAAGATGAGCCTGAGCCACGCTTTGACCATTTTCACGGAGCGCTTCAACGGCAGCAGCGATTGGTCCGAATGTTGAACCCCAACCCAGCAGCAATACCTTTGCATCGCCCGTCACATCGTCTACCTGCAAATCTGGTACTTGGACCCCGGCTACCTTTGCCGCGCGAGTGCGCACCATGAAATCATGATTAGTAGGGTCATAGGAGATTGCACCAGTTTGATCAGCTTTTTCAACTCCACCGATTCGATGTTCTATTCCTTTGGTGCCCGGGATCGCCCACGGCCGGGCGAGAGTCTTTGGATCGCGGCTGTAAGGCATGAAATTCTCTTCCGTATGCGCAAATTCAACGTGTAAATCTGGCAGCTCGGCTTCGCTCGGAATACGCCAAGGCTCTGAACCGTTTGCTATGTATCCATCAGAGAGAATAAATACTGGGACGCGATAGGTGGTGGCAATCCGTACCGCTTCCATCGCCATGTTGAAGCAATCATTAGGAGTTGCGGGAGCAATAACAACAACAGGTGATTCACCATTGCGGCCGTACATCGCTTGTAGCAAATCAGCTTGCTCTGTCTTAGTTGGTAGGCCGGTGGAAGGTCCACCACGCTGCACATCAATGACAATCAGTGGTAACTCCAACATCACGCCCAGACCAATCATCTCCGCTTTAAGTGCCAAGCCCGGACCGGATGTGGATGTAACCCCAATTGCTCCGCCATAGGCAGCCCCCAGAGCAGAACCGACAGCCGCAATCTCATCTTCTGCTTGGAAGGTAATGACCCCAAATTTTTTGTGTTTAGAAAGTTCGTGCAAGATATCGGAAGCCGGTGTTATTGGATACGAACCTAAGAAGAGTTGGAGGCCGCTCTGTTTTGCGGCGGCGATGAGTCCATACGAGAGCGCGGTATTGCCACTGATATTGCGATATTTACCAGCTGGCATCTTTGCTGGTGCGATCTGATAAGAGACTGAAAATTCTTCTGTTGTCTCTCCGAAATTCCAACCAGCTTTGAAGGCGAGCAGATTGGCCTCGAGCAGATCGGGTTTCTTAGCAAATTTACCCGTTAGGAATTTTTCCGTCGTCTCTGTTGGGCGGCTATACATCCAAGTGAGGAGACCTAGTGCAAACATGTTCTTCGAACGTTCGGCATCCTTACGCGACAAATTCAACGCAGAGAGGGTAGCCACCGTCAATGAGGTTAAAGCGATCGGATGAACCTTGTACCCATCGAGCGAGCCATCTTCCAGAGGGTTGGTTTCATATCCAACTTTTGTGAGGTTTCGCGGAACGAATTCGTCGGCATCAACAATAATCGTTGCACCTTTGGCGAGATCTTTGATATTTGCCTTCAGCGCAGCGGGATTCATGGCGACTAATACATCTGGCGCATCTCCAGGTGTTTGAATGTGGTGATCGGCAAAGTGCAATTGAAATGAAGAGACTCCGAGCAAAGTGCCTTGTGGCGCTCTAATTTCTGCTGGAAAGTTAGGCAGGGTAGATATGTCATTGCCCAAGATTGCCGTATCCATAGTGAAGCGATCACCGGTTAGCTGCATTCCGTCACCGCTATCGCCTGCAAATCTGATGGAAACCTGGTGCAGAGGAACTACCGTCTTACTCACGCTTACATCTTGCCACCCTGCGGGTAATTTCGGTAAGAGGTCGGCCGAATTATTTATCTTTGGGTGCTAACACTCTGGCGAGCAGGGAAATGCCAAGTATTTTCTGGGGAGGCGATACGCGCGACCAGGCAGGGGGAAGAATGCAGACCATGTTGAAAAATTCAGGTAAATGGTTGCCTCGCATTGCAGTTGCTTCTGCGATTACCGTCTATTTTCTTATTATCTTCGGAAGCCATGTGCGAGTCACTGACTCTGGCATGGGATGCCCAGATTGGCCTCTTTGTAAGGGAAGCCTCAACCCTGCGCAAGGCTTTCACGCCTTCATGGAGCAGATGCACCGTTACTTTGCCGGTTTAGCTTCGATACTTGTCATTCTGACAGCGATCATTGCCAAGCGGAGCAAGGCGCAACCAGCAGCTATTCGCCCAGCGATAGTTACCTGTTTCATCATCTTCATCCAAGTGATTCTCGGAGCAGTCACGGTTTACGACGGAAATGGCGCACCGACAGTTGCCGGACATTTACTCGCGGGGCTCGCACTTCTCGCCGGAGCCACCATCACGGCCGTCGCCTCCCTGGTACCAAAGGTGAACCTTGTCGGTCGAAGACTCAGCCCAATAAGTTGGATCGCAGTTACAGCAGCGGGGTTGCTCTATATCTCGGGATCGCTGATAGTAAATGCCGACGCCGAAAAGTACTGTGCGCGATTCCCACTCTGCCCTACCGGGATATCTAATCGATATGTGGCTCTACACCTAGCGCATCGCAGCATGGTTCTGATCGCCTCCATCGCGCTGATTACCTTCGCAGTTCACGCATGGCGCAGTTGGAGTTCGCACCGCGCGGTTCGCCCCTTAGCCGGCTCAATAATCTTGATATTGCTCTCAACCGCGGTACTGGGAATATTTAGCGCGCTATTAAAGGCGCCTGCTCACCTGCAAGATTTGCACTTAGCAGGCGCAGCTGCAGTTCTATTAGTAACCGTGGCGCTCGCTGCAGTCGGTTGGTTCCTGGCCGCTGACGCTCAAGAGATTTAACTTCGCGGACTAATCAACTAGCTTGTATCTTGGCTTCTTCCGTGGAGAGCGGCTGCGTTGTTGCTATGCTGGAAAATCCGCAATCGTTACATTGGACGATCATTCCAATTGCCCTGCTGTAGAGGGTATCTAGATTAATTGAGTTGCAATAAGCACATTCAGGTACTTCCAATAGTTCTTCTCGCATGTAGACCCACATTCCGCGTTAGGAGCTAGCACCGGGGAGCAGATTAAGTGTGACATCTCTCAGCGGAAAATCAGGGCATTTTAAGATGAGTCGCGGCTAGACATTTCGCCTGTTTTAGCTCGCGATTAAATTGATGGATGTTGACGCGAGGTGTTCGTTGGTCGCAGCGCATGAAAATCCACATTCGAAGCATTGAGCCATCAGGCCAGTTGTCTTGCTATAGAAGAGTTCTAGCTCCTTGGAGTGGCAAAAAGAGCATTCAGGAGTATCAAGTACTTGTTGCATTTTTATCCACCTTCCGCGCATAGGAAATAGTCCTTAGGGGAAGTAACAGAATTTTTCCACGATGAAGGAGAAATGCCTCAGCAAAACGGGTTAATGGCAGTTAAACATATCCTGAATTAATACGGTGCTTTGAAACCTTAAGACTGTTGGTTGATTGACCACAAGGTCCAAATGTGAGTGCGTACCGATCGAGGTTGCTTCAAGATAGTTGTGATCTGAAAGGCAATATCTTCTGATCGTAAGAAGCTGGCAAGGACGGGCGTTCCTGCGGTCCGCCCGGCACCGATGGCAAATTCGGTCTCAGTTCCTGCAGGGCAGACGAGTGCTACGCGGACGCCTTTTTCGCGGAGTTCGCGATCTAAGCCGCCGGCTAATCCAACTTGGGCATGTTTGGTTCCTGCGTAAATCGATTCATCTCCGCCGCCACGGAATCCCGCAACAGATGAGACGATGACGATATCTCCAGCTTTCTTTTCAATCATTGTTGGCAGACAGGCGCGAATAATGTGCACGGTGCCTTCATAATTTGTGCGCATCATGCGGTTAACTTCATCATCGCTGTAATCCAAAATAGAACCATACATGCCGATTCCAGCATTAGGCACAACGGCATCTATTGTCCCAAATTTATCGATCGCTGCTTTCGCCACAGCTCGGCTGACAGCTGGGTCGGAGCAATCACCTGCCACATAAGTTGCATTAGCCTCCCCGAGTGAGGTGACGATCTCCTGGAGACGAGCCTCGTTGCGAGCATTGAGTACAACTTTCGCACCCTGCTCGACCAATTCTTTTGCGGTGGCGGCGCCCATTCCGGCGGTAGCGCCGGTGATAACGATTACTTGGTCTTTAAGATCTCGCAGTTCGTAGGTCATAGCCGAATTATCTACGCATTCAAATACTCTGGCAACGCGAAAGTTAGATCGATGAGCGCAGTGCGTTAGATTAGTCGGCCTCGCCGGACACGCCTCTAATTGCTGGGCGCAGACCGGTGAGGGTCACTTTCGAGCTAGCGGTGATCTGTTGCCTACAGACGCCTATGTAGATTTATTGTGCTCGCTTGGACGTGAAATGAGAGTGATGGAACCTCTCGACATGGGAGTGGCGCAGGGCGTCTATCTCCGCATTTGTAGCGTAAGTGTCGCCACTGAATAATGAGAAAAGACCCGCGGCCATCAGTAATGAGTAACGCACTATATGGTTCATCGGAAACCTCCTTCTTGGCAGAAGGTAACTGAAGAAGTTGTCGTCAGGTCAGCGGTACGGGTGACGGCAGGCGAACAATAAACAAAGTTTGAGGTGCTTTCCCATCAATCCCAGATATTGTCGCCCCGCAGAGCAGCGTCCGATCCACCATCTATGTAGATCGTCTGGCCGGTGGTGTGGGTATTCTCTTTACTGGTGAGCCAAACCAATAAATACGCGACCTGAACCGCCTTTAAATAGTGATTCAGAGGCATGGGAACCATTGCATCTATCGCAGATCTAGCCTCCGCTGTTGCAATCATGTCGGCGACCATGGGAGTTTCAACAATTCCTGGACCAACTGCATTCAATGGAATTCCGGCACCGGCCCAAGCTGGCTTAATGCACTCGCGACGAATCCAACGACTGAGAGCTCGCTTGGTGGAGCCGTAGATCAATGCGGCTTGCTCAGCACCCTTGCCGCATAACCCCTGGGCTATCGTGAGGGCAGTGCTTTCATTATCTGCCAGCATGGCATCAACAAGTGCAGGCGAGTTAGGCATCAGGGATGCCATAGAACTCGTGATAGCTACGCGAGGATTCTTACTCCCGGTGAGTGAGGGAAGTAGTCCTTCTACAAACTCTTTTACGCCAAAGTAATTAACTGACACTGTTTTGGGGCTAGGTGTTGCTAGACCAGCGCAGGCAATGATCGCATCAATCTTTCCCTTACTCTTCTTGATGACTTCCTCAACTCCATCCTTTCTTCCTTGCACGGTACCTAAATCAACATTGATATCTGAGTTATGGATGTCGAGACCGATGACTTTCTCGCCCCGCTCTTTGAGCAGGTCGCACGTTGCTGCGCCAATTCCAGAGGCGGCTCCCGTAACTACATATAAACGGCTCATTACATTCTTCTTTCTACTAGTTTTAGAGATCGTGAACTACCATTTTTCGTGCTACCGATAACAATTCTCCATCGGACATGTGTTCGGCGTCGATATCTTGAATTGCTCGGATTCCCTTTGCAATCTCATGATGATGATCGCGTAGATACGTGGCCAGATTGTGAACCGCGCTCGCTTTACCTTTACCGCCCCCTGCTAAATAGATGTAATCAAATCCTTTAAGTTCAAGAGCAACCTTCTCTGCGAAATGCAAATCCAACTTAGAGCGATTTCGACCGCTCAAAAATTGATTCATGACCTTGCGATAATCCTTATCTTTGTGTGGTTCCGAGAAAGATATAGGAACTGACCCCGGCTCAAAACTACCCTTCCAAATTTTGGTATGTGTTCTGGATAGAACAACAAAGACTTTATGAGTGGGTGTGTGGTTGACGTCCATGTGCAGCTTCTCTCATTGGACTAGAACTTGCTGTCTAATCCATTGTGCTCTTGTTACAGAGAATTGCGAAATGAAATTGAGAAATTAATCAAGAGTTAGCACTCAATTGATTGCAAGACCGATCGCTATTGAGAGAATTCCCAAGAGTGGTGGCAGCGCTTGAATAATTGCTGCACGCATTGATTTCTTTACGCTCGATGCTAAAACAATCCCGGCGAAGACCATTGATGCTGCAGAGAAGATCATGAGCGTAAATCCCACGGTGGTGTTAGCGCCGAGTAGAACCGTCCCAAGGAGTGCGCCGAGTGCAAGAAAGAGATTATAGAAACCTTGATTGAACGCCATCGGACGAATGATCTCTGCGTGCTCTTGGCTGGGTAAGCCAAATGTCTTCCATGTTTTAGGTTTGAGCCAATCTATGCTTTCAAGTTTGAAAAAGTAAATGTGTAAAGCGCCTGCGCTGCATATGCACAGAGAGCCAAAAACCAGAAAGGAATTTCTCATAAAACGAGTATGGCACCCTACTTTTCGGAGGATCGTGAACCCAAAGTCCAAAATAGGGAGACTCTATGAAGCTCCCTAAAAAGTGAATTTTTCCCACAAGTTGAGCGTGGCATGTCTACTGGGTCACACCCCAAAAAACTGCGTGTGACCCATTTGATATCTCCGCAAGTGGTAGCCCCCTCAATTTCGACTGACTCACGAGCGTCTCAGGTCAACAATTCACTCGTAAGGAAAAACCTACATATGAGATGGCGGAAATAGAAATGACGCGGATTAAAAGTACGAGACGGCTATATTCTCTAATTGCGGTAACAGTTATTTGCGGAGCGCTCTTGGGTGCAAATCCTGCAAACGCTGCTACCAAGTCCATTACTTGCTACAAGGGAATTGCCTCGAAGATTGTGAAGGCAGCCACACCTAAGTGCCCAACCGGCTGGACCACAAAGAAGCCAGTAGTTAAAAAGACGACCGCGCCTACTTCCAGCACATCTAAGGCACTCACGATTAACGCCACTTACACCGGAAAAATTACGATGCTTTGGACTGATTCAAGCGTCAGTACTACATCAGTAACAGCAACCGGTACCGGAACAACTCTTGGTCTTACCCAACTCACTGGAAGCGGTTCTTCATCACCATCCAGCCAATGCGATTCCATTAATGGCACCGGAACAATCTCAGATGGCACCAACACTCTTAAAGCAACTTTCGATCCAGCAGCGCAAGGTTGCGCCAAGGAATCTGCAGCTCCCACCACAGTGGCAATCTCGGGAAATGTGATCATCACTGGTGGAACTGGAAAATATGCTGGAGCAACAGGAACCTTAAAGGTCACAGGTAGTTTCCCAGTCGCTTCCACAGCTGCTGGTGCTAACGAAACTGGCGCACTCACCTTCACAGTTTCAGGCACATTCAACACCAAATAGTTTTCCCACAACGAAGTTCTCAACCAATAAGGAGCAAAAGCAATGAGAAGTAATAAATCAAAAGCCCTGATAGTGGCCCTCGCCCTAGCAGGAGCATCACTAGTCGGAAGTTCTGCAGCAAGCGCTGCTGGAACCGCCCCAACGCTTGTCCTCTCTGGCGGAAGCACAGTCTTCGGTCTTAGTCCAGCAATAATTGTTGCAACCGCTGGTGCGCCAGGAAATGTAGCTTTCTCTGTGGGAACAACCGTAGTTGTTGGTTGCGAAGCAGTTGCCACAACCACTGTTGCTCCTTTTGTTGCAAAGTGCTCTTGGGTCCCAGCCGCTGCTGGTCCAGCAGTACTTAATGCTGTGCTTACTCCAACAGATGCTGTGACCTATACCGTCGCTAATGCTGCCCCTCTGACTGTTAAAACCGGTACTCCTGTGCAAGGCACTGCACCAAACCCACTTAGCCTCTACGTAGACACCGTTTTGGCTAGCGGTACAACTGGTGTTCTTGCCCCACGTTTTGGCGTTAGCTGCGCTGTTACTAGCCAATTCATAACGGGTCAAACGATCGTCTTTCGTGTTTACGGAAACGACGCTGACCTCGGTGGCGCTGTATTAGATAGCACCAACGTCTCGAGCGCATTCGTTACCGTCGCTGGAGTTGCTGCACCAATTCCTCTCGCTTATGGAAATCACAGCGGAGTCGCATTTTGGACAGCTGTTCTGAAGACGGGAACAACTGCCGGTCTTTATAACACGCTGGGAGTCATTAACTTCAAGGTAACCGTAACCACCAAGGATCAAAATACGATCAAGGTTTTGGCTACCAAGAGGGCTCCTCGCATGCTCAATGGAGTACGCGTTAGAGATGCCAATGGCGTACAGATTTATGATCGCGTCAGCTACTACAAGACGGTTTCAATATCACCAGCACTCAAAGGTGCTACGGCTGTTTGGCAGTCAAACTTCACACCTACTTCACAACTAACTCTGTACGCGGTTCCAACCAACTAAAACAGAGCTGAACCGTCGACGCGGTTCCTAGCTACAACCAAATGAAACTCTAGGAAAGGTCCATCATGAAGACGAAGAAAGCAATACCTGGCAGATCACTTATCGCGAAGGGCGTCGTCGCGGCGCTCTTCTCGGTATTCCTAGTGGCTCCGGCCCTAGGTGCAGATACTGCATACACACCAATAAACTTGGTCGCACCAAGTGGAATCCCTAATGTCGCACCGCTTCCCTTTACCGGGGTAGTAGCCGCAACATTTACGGTTCCCACAACCATGGTCAACCTATCCGTTACTCCGAATCAAGGCGTAGTTGGATCGCCGATGGTGGTTTCGGGCAGTGGATTACCTGCAAGTGCCACTCTTCAAATGACGTGGGGCACTGCCTCTGGAACTTGGGTCGCCGATGTTCAACCGAGTTCTGTTAACTACTTAGGCGATAGCATTACAAAGTTCAACGTGAATATGGCAACTGTTACCACCGATGCGAACGGTGCCTTCTCGTTTTCAACGACTGTTCCATCAGATTTCGGTGGAGTGCATGACATTTATGTCGTGCAGAACGGCGCTGCATTAGGACACGGCGGTTACCAAACCACACGCGCTCTTACGATATCGCCTTCTAGCGGTCCAATAGGAACTCCAATCACCATCACCTATACCGGTATGGGAGCAACTCTCTATACCGCTGGAGCCGCGGTTCACTGGGATAACAACATGGCCGGAGAGATGCAAGCTCTCTGGACTCGCGGTACCGGTGTTGTAACTATCCGCGCCGCTGGTCCACGCGGAGTTCACTATGTAAATGTTGGAGATGCAATTGGTGTCACCTACATGAACATCATCCAGTCACCAGTTCCTTACGCAAATGGTGGCTCGCTTCCATTTACTGTTACTAACGATCCAGGCGTTGGAACTCCATCGGCAACTTTCCCTGCTGTGGTCGAACCTACAACGTCATTACGTACCACTCTTTCCACAGTCGGAATGGACCCAAACACCGTAGCAACGATGACCCTCTCTAAGACGAGCGGCGACATCCTCTCTAAGGTAAATGTTAAGACTGCCAAGGTAGCAACCGATGGCACTTATCAAATAGTTTGGTCAACCGTAGTTGGTAACCGCGTTAATTGCACCGGCACTTGCTGGTCCTTTAACTCGATCCCACTGGGAACCGCAACGGTGCTCAATGGCTCTTCCTCAACTGATATCACCATCCCAGATAACCTAGGTGGATTTCACGTTATCCAAATGGTTAAGGGAGCAGTAATCGAGGCACAAGCCCCGTTCTATGTAAAAGAAAGCATCATGCCTTTCTACGATAGTAAGGGCAAGGTCATTGGAATGGGAGTTGCAAAGTTTGACTCATCCACTTCTCCAGACTCTGTAGCGCGCGGTCAAGCCGGTGCTCCAACGACAACCTTTAAGAATGGTGAAGCTTTCACCATCAGCATTAAGGGTGTCGGATGGACTCAGCTGGATAACACACTCGCCGTAACTTACGATAACAATTACATCGGGTATGGATGTGGTTTTAACTCCAATGGATACATGGTCGTCAAGATGATTGCTACTGGTGCTCCTGGTACGCACATCATCGACTTCCACCCATTGCTGTACACAAACCAACCATCATTTGCTAACACTCCTTACGGAATGCTCCCAGTTCTCTCATATGACCG
>CAIPQX010000024.1 GCA_903867285.1 uncultured Actinomycetes bacterium
ACTGGACTTGGTGCACTACGCCGCCGGCCTGAAGCGCGTTGGCGCCGCACGCCGCAGGACCTAAAAGAGTTGGTCATGACGCAGAAAGAACTGCTTGCTGCTGGCTTGCAGCTACTCAAACCGGGAGGACTGCTCGCCTACGTTACATGTTCGCCCCATCTTCTAGAGACAAAAGCTCAGGTCCTTGAAGTACTCCATCGCAATAAGGACCTGGAACTTGTAGATATCAAACGTTACCTACCTGAAGCGGTTCCCACGCGGGTAATTACGGCCGACGGTGCGCTGCAGTTGTGGACCCATCTAGATGACGCCGATTCGATGTTCATGGCGCTCTTCACCCGTAAATAACCTCTGAGTAGAGTTGCCCCATGACGATCCGTATCTGTCCTAGCATTCTCAATGCCGACCACACCCGGTTACTCGAAGAGATCGACCGAGTTGCGACAGCAGATCTTCTCCACCTCGATGTCATGGATAACATCTTTGTTCCCAACCAGACATTCACACTGGCAGAGTGTCGAGAGATCATTGCGCACTCGCAGATTCCTGTTGACTCGCACCTCATGATCGCAAATCCAGACGAAGATGCGATTTTGTATGCCCAAGCCGGTAGCGCCAGTGTCACCTTTCATTTTGAGGCAAGTAAAGATCCACAAACGACTATTATGCAATTAAGAGGCGCTGGAGTCCGCGTCGGGCTTGCAATCAAACCCAAGACTTCTTATGAAGCGGTTGCCGATCTCATTGAAGAGATAGACATGCTCCTGGTTATGACTGTTGAGCCAGGTTTCGGTGGGCAGAGTTTTATGTCCGACCAACTTCCCAAGATAGAGACCGCCAGGGCCGCCATTAATCGACTCGCCGGAGATCTTCCATGGTTGCAGGTAGACGGCGGGATCTCACTAGATACCATCTCTCTGGCTGCGCGGGCAGGTGCAGATACCTTTGTAGCGGGTAGCGCTATCTATAAGGCGCAAAGCCCCGCTGAAATGATCTCGATCCTGAGAGTTGCCGCAGACTTTTGAGTTTCGGCAGGGCAACAATCTCTGCATGTGTGATAATTACTCCACGTTGTTCCGGGGTCGGTGTAATTCCGAACCGGCGGTTAAAGTCCGCGACCCGATGGCCTCCAGCTATCGGTGGATTTGGTGAAATTCCAAAACCGACGGTTAAAGTCCGGATGAGAGGGACACGTATAGGTTTGATTCCTCGTTGAATCACGCCTTAATGTGGCTACCCCGGAGTATGCGCTGAAACTAACGCAAAAAGGGGGAACAACCAATGTCAGTCATTCACTGGCTTTTTAATGCACAAGTTCATTTCGGAAATAAATACACGCAGGCAATATATTGGAAAGAGATCATCGGAAATATCTTCGGGCTGGGTAGCGCCTTGCTTGGAATGCGTCGCAAGATGTGGGCGTGGCCAATCGGCATCATCGGCAACGTCTTACTTTTCACGCTATTTATTGGCAGCATGTGGGACCCGAATCAGACCAGTCGCATCATGCTCGGGCAAGCAGGTCGCCAACTCCTCTTGATCGCAGTGAGCCTCTATGGCTGGCAGATGTGGAGTCGAAATCGTCGGAAGTCTGCAGACTCGAGTAAGCCACCCGTAGAGATCCGTTGGACTACTAACAGAGAGAAGATGGCTCTCGTACCAGCAACGATCGCCTTCTACCTTGCCACCTTCTTCACCATCACAGCCATTGGTGGGTCCTGGAATATCGCTGCAGATTCGTGGATCTTCACGGGCACGGCACTAGCAACTTATGGCCTGGCGCGGGGGTACGTGGAATTCTGGTTGGTGTGGATCGCAGTAGACGCGGTTGGAGTTCCGCTGGATATTCGCGGCCATTACTATCCCACGGCATTCATGTATCTCTTCTATGGCGCATTTGTCATCTGGGGCTTCGTCACTTGGCTGCTCGTGGCCAAGCGGGAAAAGGAAGCTCTTCCTGCATAATCGCGCACAAGCGGGGGAGATCGCCAATTAGAATATGGCCATGAAATCCTTTGATGAACTGTGGATAGAGCTCAACGAGAAGGCCCTCACGCGGCCAGCGGGCTCTTCCACAGTGAGTGCACTGGATGACGGCATTCATGCCATGGGAAAGAAGATCATCGAAGAAGCTGGGGAGGTTTGGCTAGCCGCTGAACACGAGAGCGATGAGGCTTTAGCTTTGGAGATCTCTCAATTGCTCTACCGCTTGCAGGTCCTGATGATCGCTCGCGGAATTTCTCCCGACGATATTTATAAAGTTCTGTAAGAGACCGAGGAGAAGACTGTGCTTAAAGTAGCTATTCCCAACAAGGGATCCCTCTCAGAGTCCGCGATCACGATGCTCAAAGAGGCCGGATACCGGCAACGTACCGATTCGCGCGATCTGACGCTCATTGATACAGAAAATGATATTGAGTTCTACTACCTGCGCCCAAGAGATATTGCGGTCTACGTGGCAAGTGGAGAGTTGGAAGTGGGCATAACAGGTCGCGACCTTCTCATTGATAGTGGAGCTGTTGCTACTGAAGTTCTCGCCTTAGATTTTGGAAAGAGCACCTTCCGATTTGCCGCGCCAATTGGAAACTCTTTTACCGAGAAGAACCTGGCCGGAAAGCGCATCGCAACGGCATATCCAGGCCTAGTTACCAGCCACTTTAAGAAAGTTGGAATCGAGGTCGAGGTCGTTCGCCTCGATGGTGCGGTCGAAAGTTCCGTTCGACTTGGAGTAGCAGATGCGATCGCCGATGTTGTTTCGACAGGTGGCACCTTGCGCCAAGCCGGTCTCTCAACTTTCGGTGAAGCGATTCTCCACAGTGAAGCCATACTGATTGAACGACCTTCAGCTCTTCGCTCTACCGAAGTTGAAACGCTTCTGCGTCGCCTACAAGGCGTCGTAATCGCCCGTCAGTACGTCTTGGTTGATTACGATGTTAAGTCTGAGTTCCTCGATGCGGCATGCGCACTCACGCCGGGTATTGAATCGCCGACCATTTCACCGCTGCAACGCAGCGATTGGAATGCCGTCCGCGCAATGGTAAAGCGCAGTGATATAAATCGAATTATGGATGATCTCTGGAAGGTTGGAGCGCGCGGCATTCTTGTAACCGATATTCACGCTTGCCGTCTATAACTTTCTTTTAATCCGTAATACCCATAAACGTAAGCACCTGAAGCAGATTTCCATCGTTAATAGTGAACTTAGCAACAGCTTGTACCTTGGGCTTTGCATTGAAAGCAATACTCAAGCCAGCAACCTCCATCATTCCTATGTCATTGGCTCCATCCCCAACGGCCACAGTCTGCTCTAGCGGAATTCCAAGTTGCTCTGCGATCTCCTGCAAGAAAGCGGCTTTTGCGGCGCGATCGATAACTGCCCCGATGGTTCTTCCCGTCAGAAATCCGTCAATGCTCTCAAGGTGGTTGGCGCGGAAGTAGTCGACTCCGACAGATCTCATAATCGGATGAATAATATTTTCGAATCCACCCGATACAACGGCAACCTTATGCCCGCCAGCATGGAGCTGATCAACCATCTTTTGCGCACCGTGAGAAAGCGTGATCTCCCGGCGCACCTGGTCGAAGATCTCAACCGGCAAACCTTTAAGAAGCGCCACCCTCTCGGCAAGAGAAGAGCTGAAATCCACATCACCGCGCATGGATTTTTCGGTAATTGCGGCGACTTCGGCCCCAACGCCAGCGTGAGCAGCTAGCAGATCGATGACTTCCTGCTGGATAAAGGTGGAATCCATGTCGAGAACCACCAGACGCTGCGAACTCATCAGGCGGTCCTACTCCTTTTCGGAGTAATCGATCGCAACGTCGAAACCAGTACTTTCACCAAAAGCAGCGAGATCGTCTTCGATTGCGCGCACATGAGCCGGGTCACATGCAATCAAGAGGGCCAGAATCAATCGACCCCGCAGGGCAATCTTCTGGACTTCCAGGATGGAGAGCGAAAAGGGTTCCAGTACGGCGCGCAGGGAGTCTTCAACCCCGGCTTCGTCATTCGATGAGAGCAGGATCAGAGCGCTAAATTCATTTTGGAGTGCAGGCATGAGGCGAAGATTAGCCTGTATGACCAGTTGAAAGGGTATCTTTCACCATTGTGAGCCTTGTATTAGATCTGCAGGACGTTTCGGTTATCAGGGACGGCGCAACAATCCTGGGCCCACTCACCTGGAAAGTCTCTACGGGGGAGCGCTGGGTGGTCCTAGGTCCAAATGGCGCTGGAAAGAGCACACTCTTCGCACTCGCTGGATCAATCATCCACCCGACAAAGGGTCAGGTATCAATTCTAGATTCGCAAATGGGTCGGACCGATGTATTCGAACTGCGTCCGCGTATAGGAATGACTTCTAACGCGATCGTTGAGTTGATTCCCGAAGATGAAAGTGTGATCAATGTAGTTATGACATCGGCCTACGCGATAGTCGGACGCTGGCAAGAAAGTTACGACCTTTGGGATGAGTCGCGTGCCCTGAGCCTTCTGACAATTCTTGGAGTACGTGCTCTCAAAGAACGCACCTTTGGAACGCTCAGCGAGGGAGAGAAGAAGAGAGTTCTCATCGCGCGCGCACTCATGCCCAATCCGGAACTCCTTTTACTTGACGAGCCAGCAGCAGGATTAGATCTTGGCGGACGCGAGGATCTCCTACGCCGTTTGAATGCTCTCGCACTGGATCCGGCCAGCCCAGCGACAATCATCGTTACGCACCACGTGGAAGAGATACCGCTCGGAACTACGCACTGCCTCCTTTTAAGCGATGGACTTGTTGTTGCGCAGGGGGTACTCACCGAGGTTCTTACATCGCATAACCTTTCGATCGCATATGACATTGCCATCGAGGTGCAAGAAGATAGCGGTCGATATTTCGCCCGCGCTAGCGATCGATAGGGGAGAAGATGTTTCACTTCACGTTTTTGCAAGCCGGGATTACTGGACTGATCCAGGGAATCACCGAGCTCTTTCCAATTTCGAGTCTGGGTCACGCGGTTCTTGTTCCAGCTTGGTTGGGGGGCTCATGGCGAGTCTTTTCAGATACACCGCAATACCTCCTGATAGCAGTGGCCTTCCATCTGGCCAGTGCCGTTGCGCTCTTTATTGTTTTCGCTCCACGCTGGATTGAGATTCTTCGATCAGTTATATCCTGGAATAGGGGCTCTGCAAATTTCAAACTCTTCTGGTTATTAGTTCTTGGAACAATTCCAGTGGGCCTCATAGGTGTGGCATTTAACGGTTTCTTCCAGCGCAATTTTCAAAAGCCGCTGGCCGCCGGAATCTTTCTTACGATCAATGGCTTGATCCTCTTTAGTGCTGAAAGGCTTACTTCGAGAAGGCACGCTCACGCAATTCCTGCTGATCAAAATCTGGCCATCGTTGAACGTGTAGCTCCAGGCCAAGCCCTCATCATCGGCGTCGGGCAGAGCGCGGCACTCTTCGCAGGTATTAGTCGATTTGGAATCACCGTCTCCGCTGGAATGCTTCGGGGTCTCTCTCGCTCCGTCGCTGCCGATTTTGCTTTTCTCCTATCTTTTCCAGTAATTCTGGGCGCATCCATTGTTAAATTGCCTAAGTTGGGCCATGGGGCATTAACTGGGTCCTACGGAGCGCTCACATTTGGAGCGGCGGTCGCTTTCGTGGCAACAATATTCAGCGTAAAAGTTTTGACACGTTGGTTTAAGACCAATTCACTCCGTCCCTTCGCCGCCTATTGCTTAGTTGTTGGCCTTATCTCAATTATTAAATTTGGTTTCATTAACTAATGTTTGTTGGTCTGGGAACTGTAATAAATATCGGAACGATCATTCTTGGTTCAACACTGGGAATTTTGGGTGGGGCGCGATTTCCGCAGAAGTTACGAGTTATCATCATGGACGTTCTTGGATGTGTAACTCTGATCAACGCGGCGGATAATGTAAAAAGCGTCTGGTCACGCTCCTTTGTATCTGCGGTGCCAACAGGCTGGACTACCTTGGGCACTCTCGCTGCACTTATTCTCGGGGGAGTAGTTGGGTACTTATTGCATATAGAGGATCGCCTGGAGAAATTTGGGTTGAACATTAAGACTCGCTTTGGAAGTCATGACAAAGGGTTATTCCTTGAGGGCTTCATGGCTGCCTCTTTGCTCTTTGCGATTGGTCCCTTGGCGATTCTGGGCAGCGTCAGCGATGGCATGCATACCGGAATTCAACAACTGGTATTAAAGAGCACGCTTGACGGCTTCGCTGCTATTGCATTCGCGACGACTTTCGGGTGGGGAGTTGCTTTCGCCGCAATTCCAGTTGCTATCTACCAATTTGGTTGGACCGCAATTGGGTTCTTCTTAGGGAATATCTTGACGCAATACCAAGTGCAATCTCTGACCGCCGTGGGTGGGGTTCTACTCTTCGGGATTGGATTACGCCTTCTTAACATCAAGATTATTGCGATCGGCGATCTCTTGCCAGCTCTCATCTTTGCGCCGCTGGTTGCTTTAGCGGCGCATCAATTTATCTAGAGTTAAAAGGTCGAGGCGTCAATTACGAAGCGATACTTAACATCGCTTGCAACTGTTCGCTCGTAGGCTTGGTTGATGTAGTCGGCGTTGATCACTTCAACGTCGCTCAGGATGTTCTTCTCAGAACAGAAATTCAACATCTCTTGTAACTCTGGCAAGCCGCCAATCATCGAACCTGCCAACGAACGGCGCAGTCGCAATAGGTTGAAGGCGCTTACATCGTATGGTTCGCCAGGAAGCCCAATAACAACCAACGTGCCATTTAACTTCAGAAGACCGAGATATAGATTGATATCTAGCTCTGCGGAAACGGTATTGAGAATCAAATCGAAACTCTCTTTGAGTCCTTCAAAGACTGCTGGATCTTTGGTTACAACGAAGTGTTTAGCACCCATGCGCTGCGCGTCAGCTTCTTTATTTGCTGAATGCGAGAAGACGGTTACTTCAGCCCCCATCGCTGCGGCGAATTTAACGCCCATATGCCCAAGACCACCAAGTCCGATTACGCCTACTTTGCTCCCTGGGCCGGCCTTCCAATGGCGCAACGGTGAATAGAGAGTAATTCCAGCGCAGAGCAGCGGAGCCACTCCGGAAAGTTCTAGGTTCTCCGGAACCAAGACGGCGTAGTCCTGGTCAATTACATATTTGTTGGAATACCCGCCGAGCGCAACGGTCGTTCCATCTCTTTCGTATCCGTTGTAAGTACCGGTCATGCCATCAAGGCAATATTGCTGTTGACCAGCGAGACAGTTCTCGCAGGTGCGACAGGAGTCGATAAAGACTCCAACGCCGACCTGGTCTCCCACAGAGAACTTGGTGACTCCAGCGCCGATAGCGGTCACGATGCCGACGATTTCGTGGCCAGGCACCATAGGGAATATCGCCGCACCCCACTCTTCGCGGGCCTGATGAATATCTGAGTGACAGATCCCAGAGAATTTAATATCAAAGGCAATATCTCCCGCCCGCAAATCGCGTCTCATAAAGGAGAAGGGTTGAAGGGGGGCTTTAGCTTCTAAGACTGCATATCCACGAGTTTCCATGTGGCGAAAAGTACCTTAGTTGTCGTAATAATTCCCTGGGAACTTTCCTGAGGGGTTTGCTTCGTACTTGTGTCCGAGAAGGGAGTTGAACCCTCAAGCCCTTGCGGGCACTAACACCTCAAGCTAGCGCGTCTGCCAATTCCGCCACCCGGACCGGTGCAGCCATTGAACCCTGTGTGGGATCGACTGAGAGCGTAAGGATACCAAAACAATCTTGGTCAAGTTGCCACTGCTAGGGCACAATGAGGGCATGACAACCACAGAGTTGAGCGCGCTAGAAGATGACTGCATCCAGATCCTCCAAGAATTAATCCGTATCCCGAGTGTCAACTACGGTGAGGGTAAGGGCGATGAAGAGGCGGTCGCACGATATGTGGTCGCTAAGTTAGCCGAAGTCGGAATTGACTCAGAGCTCATCGAAACCGGTCCGAAGCGATTTAACGTCGTTGCGCGAATTGCAGGAAGAGATACCACTCGTCCAGGACTAGTGGTCCATGGCCACCTCGATGTCGTTCCCGCTAACGCGGCTGATTGGAGTTTCGATCCTTTCTGTGGTGATATCAAGGACGGATATATTCTCGGCCGCGGTGCCGTAGATATGAAGGATGGCGACGCCATGTTCTTATCTATCGTTCGTTCGTGGGCGCGTACCGGTTTCGTTCCTCCACGCAATATTCTCCTCATCTTCTTCGCTGATGAAGAGGCCGGCAGTACCTACGGATCGCACTGGATGGTTGAGAACCGCCCCGAGATCTTCAAGGGATATTCAGAAGCTATCTCAGAGGTAGGCGGATTCTCCGTGACGATCACCGGAGGTCATCGCCTTTACTTCATCGAGACCGCTGAAAAGGGAATTCAATGGATGGAAATTACGGCGCATGGCACCGCCGGACATGGTTCATTCATCAACAACGACAACGCTGTGACAAAATTAGCTCGGGTTATTTCCAGAGTTGGCTCACATGTCTGGCCACAACGAGAGACCGCAACGGGTGCAAAGTTCTGGGGCAAGATTGCTGAACTCACCGGAGAGAAGTACGACCCGGCGAGCGCGACCGACCTCCTCAAACACATTGGTGGGGCAGCCCGCATGATGGGAGCCACTACACAAAACACCGCTAATCCTTCGATGCTCACCGCAGGTTACAAAGCGAATGTAATCCCAGGATCCGCCACCGCCATTGTCGATGGGCGCTTCCTTCCAGGATTCGAACATGAGCTGGAAGAGACAATGCGTCAGCTAGTCGGTGAAGATGCCGAGATAACTGTTCAGGTCCGCGATAAAGCCCTGGAAGTTGATTTCTCCGGGCCACTCGTAGAAGCAATGAACGCGGCGGTCCTTTCACAGGACCCAGAGGGAATTCCCGTTCCGTATCTCATGAGTGGTGGAACCGATAACAAGGCGCTGAGCGAACTCGGAATCATCGGATATGGATTTAGCCCGCTACGACTGCCAGCCGACTTGGATTTCTTTGCGCTCTTCCATGGCGTAGATGAGAGAGTTCCAGTTGACGGGCTGAAATTCGGAGTGCGTACGCTGCTCCACTTCTTCGAAAACTGCTAACTAAAACGCTCGCGCAGATATCTCATCTAGCGCTTCGCATACCTGAAGTGGTATTTCAATCTCCTCGACGGATAAGGCGCCGCGCAATTGTGCGCCGGTGCGAGCTCCCACGATGGCGCTACTGACTCCAGGTTGATCGCGCACCCAACTAAGGGCTACCTCAATCGGTGAGTAACCCAAACCCTCTGCTGCCACACATACGGCATCAACGATGGAACGGGCCCTCTGGTCTAAATAGGGGGCGATAAAGCTAGAGAAATGTGGGCTTGCACCACGAGAATCCGAGGGGGTTCCGTTTCGGTATTTTCCGGTGAGAACTCCCCGGCCAAGTGGAGACCAGGCGATAAACCCAACTCCTACCTCATCACACGCTGGCAAGATTTCAGACTCAATCTCACGGTTGAGGAGTGAGTACTCGGATTGCGCTGAACTCAGCGCCACCTTTCCGAAGAATGGATTTTGGATGGTAGCGGCGCGGGCTACCTGCCATCCCGCGAAGTTAGAAACTCCCACATAGCGAACCCGGCCACTTGATACCGCAAAATCTAAGGCGGAGAGAGTCTCTTCCAACGGCGTGTATGGATCCCACTGATGTATCTGCCACAGATCAACGTATTCAACGCCTAGTCGATCCAGTGAAGCGTCGAGATCGCCCAAGAGCGATGCTCGGGAATTGCTAATAGAACGTTCTCCGCTCTTAAAAGAGATTCCCGCCTTGGTCGCAATCGTGACTTCGTCGCGCGGGACCAAGGTTCCTAAAAAGCCACCAATGACCCGTTCGGCATCTCCATCCCCATAGACAGCGGCGGTATCAATAAAAGTTCCGCCAGCATCGAGATAAATGCGCAGTTGATTGGCGGCCTCGTGTTCGTCGGTATCCCGCCCCCAGGTCATCGTCCCAAGCCCAATACGTGAAACCTGTAGACCAGATCGCCCTAAGGTGCGCTTTTCCATGAGGTGACCATAGCAACTCGCAGGCAAATTTCTCGGTAACCTAAGAGCATGGCCAAGGTTGTTAGTTGTGAAGTTGTATTGGTACGCCATGCTCATTCAACGGCCAACCTCAAGGGGATACTTGCCGGTCGAGATAACCGAGTGGGACTCTCGCCCCGGGGCAAGATTGAAGCGGAAGATTTAGCGACAGTTCTAGGGTCCGGCGAATTCGATGCTATTTACTCTTCGCCGCTGCGCCGCTGTAGAGAGACGATCGCTCCACTTATTGCGCGCCAGGCGCAGAAGGTGGAGTTTTTGGATGACCTCATTGAGATGGAATATGGACGCTGGTCTGGAAAAGCTCTGCCTCTGCTTGCTAAAGAGGATCTGTGGAAGACGATACAAAGCCGACCTAGCACCGTTCGCTTCCCAGGCGGCGAAAGTTTTTCCGAGATGTCAGTACGGGCAAATCAAGCCGTTCTTAGCAAGTCAGTGGGGAAGCGCCGAATATTGGTGGTGTCGCACGGTGATGTCATCAAATCAATCGTGGCTTTCCACCTCGGTCTCACGCTAGATCTCTTTCAAAGAATCGCAATCGATCCGGCTTCGATCACAACTATTCGTCTTCCCGCCTCTCAGATAATTCAAGTTAACTCGACGGCCCATCTCTCCAGAACTCCAACAGGGGCAAAGCCAAAACGTGATCGGTTCACCTTGGGTGGGGGAGAAGGAGCGAAATGAGTAGATTTATTTATAACCACGAGAGCGTTTCGAGATGCATCGTGGGCACAGTCGGATTACCAGGAGAGCGACAATTTTTTCTCCAGGTTGTATCTGCGCAAGAAACCACATGTGTTGCCATTGAAAAGTCGCAGGCTATGGCGCTCTCTGAGCGGCTTCGGCTCATGATGCGGGAACTCCGGAGAAATCAATTGGCAAGCCTGGATGAACTCAACGTTGCTCTCGAACGCGACGACACCGCCTTGGAGTTTCCAATCACCGAGGATTTTCGCGTGGGAGTTATAGGAATTAGCTGGGATCAAGAGACGCAACGTATCCTCGTTGAGGCCCAAGCGATTGGCGATGAGACTCTTACCGAACTACTAGATGATGATGAGGCCGCGCTCTTGGAAGATGCGCCAGATCTTCTCTCCTTCAAATTACGAATTCATCAGGCCCGCTCCTTCTGCGATAGAACTGATGCGATCGTCGCCGCGGGTCGACAGCCCTGTCCTTTCTGCGGTTTACCAGTCGATCCTCTCGGCCATCTCTGTCCGCGCGCGAATGGATATCGGCGTTGACACCTGAACAAAAGATCATCGAGAGCGGCGAACTGCAGGTAGAAGGGCGTTTTGTAGATGCCTCTAACGCCACACTCTTCGCAAAATGTGTTGTAGGCGAAGAGGAAGTCGCCGTGATTTATAAACCAATTGCAGGAGAGCGCCCGTTGTGGGATTTCCCCGATGGAAACTTGGCACAACGTGAGCTGGCCGCCTACTTACTCTCGGAGGCCCTACAACTACATCTCGTGCCATTCACCATTATGCGCGATGGCACCTTCGGCCCAGGAATGGTGCAAGAGTGGATTGAAATTGACGAGGAGTTAGACATCGTCGAATTAACTAATAGCGCGAACGATCGCATCCGGCAGATGGCTCTCTTCGATGCCATCATCAATAACACGGATCGCAAATACGGACATATTCTTCCGACCAAAGATGGCGCCATTTATGGATGCGATCATGGAGTGACATTTCATACCGATCCCAAACTCCGTACCGTCATATGGCAATTTGCCGGTCAAGAGTTCACCACCAATGAACTGCAGGTGCTGCGCAACGCCAGCGAACTCGCTCCGAAAGTGACTGGCGGATTGATCTCTGCCGCCGAACTTGCTGCCTTGAATTCCAGAATTGCTGACCTTCTTGGCGCAGGAGCCTTTCCGGAGCCGAGCGAAGATTGGCCAGCCGTCCCTTGGCCGCCTTTTTAGGTAGCCTTATCACCTCATGGATATTCTAAATAACCCTTGGCCGAGTCCAACCCTTCCAGGTATTGACCATCCCGTGCCGAGTTTGCGATTGCAGAGCACAAGCGGCTCCTTTGAAATTCTGCCCGGCTCGCAGCAGAGAATGTACATCTGCGG
>CAIPQX010000025.1 GCA_903867285.1 uncultured Actinomycetes bacterium
CTTGGCACTCAACTGCTCCGTGGCTCCCTTCTCGCGCTTTGCCCGCAAAAATTACTTCTATCCCGATATGCCCAAGAACTTTCAGACTTCGCAGTATGACGAGCCCATCTGCGTCAATGGCTACTTAGATGTAGAAATTGAAACCGACGAAGGACTCAAGCAGTTCCGCGTCGAGATCGAGCGCGTTCATATGGAAGAGGACACCGGAAAGTCATTGCACGTGGGTGGCGCTACTGGGCGTATCCATGGCGCTGATTATTCGTTGCTTGACTATAACCGCGCTGGTATTCCGCTCGTTGAAATTGTCACCAAGATTGTTGGCGGCACGGGCAAATATGCGCCGCAGGTCGCTCGCGCCTACGTCACTGAACTGCGCGACATTCTTCGCTCTCTCGGAGTATCAGATGTAAAGATGGAGCAAGGCTCGATGCGATGCGATGTTAATTTGTCGCTCGCTCCTATTGGCTCCGGCACCCTCGGAACGCGCAGTGAAACTAAGAACGTTAACTCGCTACGTTCGGTCGAACGCGCTGTCATCGGTGAAGTTATTCGCCAATCAAACCGCCTCGAAGCCGGCGAACGCATTGTGCAAGAAACCCGCCACTTCTTAGAGGAGAGCGGTCAGACCCGTCCCGGGCGTTCAAAAGAACAAGCCGAGGATTATCGCTACTTCCCAGAACCAGATCTCGTACCTGTCGTGCCAGATAGCGCTTGGATTGAAGAGTTGCGTGCCACCCTTCCCGAGAAGCCATCGACTCGTCGCGCTCGTTTGCAGGCGGATTGGGCGGTCCCAGATAAAGAGATGACTTCACTTGTTAATGCGGGACTTCTGGATGTCGTTGAAGAGACGATTGCATTGGGAGCAGAACCATCGCGTGCGCGCTCATGGTGGCTCGGAGAAATTTCGCGTCTGGCCAATGAGAAAGAGGTTGATCCGACGACGCTGATCACTTCTGCTCAAGTCGCAGAGGTAATTGCTCTTATCGAATCTGGCGATCTCACCGACAAACTGGCACGCCAAGTTGTTGAGGGAGTTATCGCTGGCGAAGGAAATCCAAGTGCGGTCATTGCACAACGTGGACTCAAAGTGGTTTCCGATGATGGTGCCCTTATGACAGCCATCGAAGCTGCTATTGCTTCCCAGCCCGAAACTGCCGAGCGCATTCGCGGCGGAAATATTCCAGCAGCAGGTGCTCTTATTGGTGCGGTCATGAAGGCCACGGGCGGACAAGCTGATGCAGCAAAGGTACGTGAACTACTCCTGAAACATTTAGGCCAGGTAGGTTAAGAGAATGGGACTAAGACCATGAGTGAACCAAAGAACCCTATGAAACCTCGTTCGGGTCTGGTTACTGATGGCTTAGAGCGGGCCCCTGCTCGCGGCATGTTACGTGCGGTGGGAATGACCGATACTGACTGGGTCAAGCCCCAAATCGGTATCGCCTCATCGTGGAATGAAATTACCCCTTGTAATCTCTCACTCGACCGGCTCGCAAAGGCCTCTAAAAAAGGCGTTATTGCTGCCGGGGGATTCCCGATGCAATTTGGAACCATCTCGGTATCTGATGGAATTTCTATGGGCCACGAAGGTATGCATTTCTCACTCGTCTCGCGCGAAGTGATCGCAGATTCTGTTGAAACGGTAATGCAGGCCGAGCGCCTCGACGGCATGGTCACCTTTGCCGGCTGCGATAAATCTTTGCCAGGAATGATGATGGCGGCTGCGCGTATCGATGTTGCCAGCGTCTTTGTTTATGCCGGCTCCACCCTGGCCGGTCAAGTAGATGGAAAAGATGTCACGATTATTGATGCCTTTGAAGCGGTCGGTGCCTGTGCCCGTGGCCTCATCTCCCAAGAGAAAGTCGATGAGATTGAACGCGCTATCTGCCCCGGTGAAGGTGCCTGCGGCGGCATGTACACCGCAAATACCATGGCAGCAGTTGGAGAAGCGCTAGGCCTCTCTCTTCCAGGATCGGCCTCGCCACCTTCTGTAGATCGTCGTCGTGATGATTATGCAGTCAAGGCGGGAGCCGCAGTTGTAGAACTTATTCGTCTGGGAATTACCACCCGAGACATATTGACGAAGAAGGCTTTCGAGAATGCGATCACGATCGTTATGGCACTCGGTGGATCCACTAACGCGGTCTTACATTTATTAGCAATCGCTAATGAAGCCGAAGTAGATCTGGATCTCGCAGACTTCCAAAGAATTAGCGAGCGCACTCCACTTCTCGGTGACCTCAAGCCATTCGGTAAATTTGTTATGACAGATGTTGATCGCGTCGGCGGGATCCCCGTTGTACTGCGCGCTCTTCTTGATGCAGGCTTCTTGCACGGTGATTGCCTCACTGTCACCGGAAAGACAATGGCCGAGAATCTCGCCGACATCACACCGCTGGATCCCGATGGTGAAGTTCTCCACTCGATCCAGAACCCGCTATCAGCTGGTGGCGGAATTACCATCCTGCACGGAACTCTCGCCACCGATGGCGCAGTATGTAAGACCGCGGGAGTCGGAGTTGATTTCTTTGAAGGTCCAGCTCGCGTCTTTGAACGCGAACAAGCTGCGATGGTTGCACTAGAAAATGGAACGATTAAGGCCGGCGATGTCGTCGTTATTCGCTATGAAGGTCCTAAGGGTGGACCCGGTATGCGTGAGATGCTGATGATCACCGGCGCTATCAAAGGTGCAGGACTTGGAAAATCAACCTTGCTCCTCACCGATGGCCGCTTCTCAGGGGGTAGCACTGGTCTTTGTGTGGGGCATGTCGCACCCGAAGCAGTTGATGCTGGTCCCATTGCATTTATCAATGACGGAGATCTCATCCGCGTTGATATCGCAAAGCGCACCCTAGATCTCTTGGTTGATGAGGAAGTACTTGCCGAGCGCCGTAAGCATTTCGCTCCGGTCCCTCATAAATATCGTCGAGGCGTCCTTGCTAAGTAGTCGAAGGTCGGTGGCTCTGCCTCCCCAGGGGCGGTCTGTGGTTAATTTAAGTGAGATGCAGTTCTCATATTTTGAGATGCGCGTCACAGGGATTGACTTGCCACACGGC
>CAIPQX010000026.1 GCA_903867285.1 uncultured Actinomycetes bacterium
AGCCTCCTAAGATTGGCCAATGAGCGCCCGTTCCTTCGTCGTAGAAACCTACGGCTGTCAGATGAATGTGCACGATACGGAGCGGATCGCCGGCTTACTTCTCGATGCTGGCTACGTTGCAGCTCTCGAAGGATCTACGCCGGACTTGGTTGTTTTTAATACCTGCGCCGTCCGTGAAAATGCTGACAACAAGCTCTACGGAAATCTCAGCTTCTTAGCTCCACTTAAAAAGAGCAACCCCAACTTCCAGATCGCAGTTGGCGGCTGTATGGCGCAGAAAGATCAAGAGTCGATCATCAAGCGCGCTCCCTATGTGGACGTGGTCTTCGGTACACACAATATTGGCTCATTGCCCGCGCTTCTCGAACGCGCTCGCATCGAGGAGGCGTCACAGGTTGAGATTAAAGAGTCACTCGAACATTTTCCCTCCACCTTACCTGCAAGACGCCACTCGGCATTCAGCGCCTGGGTCTCGATTTCAGTGGGTTGTAACAACACCTGCACCTTCTGCATCGTTCCATCGCTGCGCGGTATCGAGAAGGATCGCCCACAAGCCGACATCCTCACCGAAGCGCGAGCACTCGTTGAGCAAGGCGTTGTTGAGATAACTCTGCTCGGCCAGAATGTAAATGCTTACGGTGTTGATCTTGGTCAACGTGGAGCCTTCGCAGCTCTGATTCGCAGCGTTGGTTCGATCGATGGACTCGAGCGTTTGCGCTTTATGTCTCCTCATCCGCGTGACTTCACGCAAGATGTTATTGAAGCCATGGCTGAAACCAAGTCAGCGATGCCACATCTTCATATGCCGTTGCAATCTGGTTCAGATCGCATTTTGCAGGCGATGCGCCGTTCCTATCGCTCGGATCGCTACCTAAAGATTATTGATGATGTGCGCACAGCGATGCCCGATGCGGGAATTACTACAGACATCATCGTGGGCTTTCCGGGTGAGAGCGAAGAAGATTTCACGGCAACCCTTGATGTAGCACGGCAAGCGAAATTCACCGCCGCCTATACCTTCCAATATTCCAAGCGACCTGGAACTCCAGCGGCCACCATGACCGATCAAATACCTGATGATGTTATGGCCGAGCGCTACACCCGACTTCATAAATTGCAGCAGCAAATTTCTGGAGAGATCAATCAAGCCTCTGTCGGCAAGAGTTACGAGGTCTTAGTTTCTGATCATGAAGGACGCCACGATGCCGATCGCGCGCGAATGAATGGCCGCACCCCGGATTTTCGTCTGGTACATATCGATACCGATCAGGCTCGCCCCGGCGATATAGCCAGTGTGACAATTACTGAAAGCTCTCCCAATTTTATGGTTGGCACCGTTGATACCATCCGCAAGACTCGTGGCGGAGATGCCCACGATGCACGTCTGGCAGAAGTGGGCTCGACCGCCATCATGATCGGAATGCCCACCTTGGCGAAGCTCAAATCGCTATGACGCTGATAGTTATAGGCGGCGCAACCGCCACCGGTAAAAGTGATCTCGCCGTCGATCTTGCAGAGCGCATCGGCGCGCAGATCGTTAACGCCGATTCCATGCAGCTCTACCGCGGCATGGATATTGGAACCGCAAAGATGACAATGGATGAACGCCGGGGGATTGTTCATCACATGTTGGATCTCTTAGATGTCTCAACCGATGCCAATGTTGCTTGGTACCAAGAGCGCGCGCGGGCAAAGATTGATGAGTTGCTGGCGCAATCCATTCCCGTGATCGTTGTCGGAGGTACTGGGCTCTACATAAAAGCCATACTTGATGATTTAAATTTTCCCGATACCAACCCCGTCGTGCGCGAGAAATTGGAAGCGGAAGCCGAGAAAATTGGCGGCGACGCTTTACATCAACGGTTGGGGATTCTCGACCCAGCCGCTGCTGCCGCAATTCCCAAGGAAAATATCCGCCGCGTTATCAGGGCACTTGAGGTCATCGAAATTACCGGCAAACCATTTACCGCAAACTTGCCCCGCGAAAATTCCACGCGATATCCCGCTGCTCTGCAATTTGGACTCAATATGGATCGCAACGAACTTGATGCTCGCGTTGATTTGCGAGTAGATCGCATGTTTGAACGCGGCCTTGTCGATGAAGTTGATACATTAATTGGGCAAGGCATGTTGGAAGCTCGTACCGCGCGAGCCGCACTTGGATATGCCCAAGTAATTGCCATGCGCGCTGGGGATATCTCGCAGGCAGATGCCATTACATTGACCAAACTCGTGACGCGCCAATACATCCGCCGCCAAGAGACCTGGTTTCGCAGAGATCAGCGCATAACGTGGCTTGAGACCGCTTCCGATCGCCTCGGCGCTATCGAAAAGGCTATCCTGAACGCATGATCGCAACATATGGGCACGGCACACATAATGATTTTGTGCTGCTCTTCGATCCCGATGACCAGATCACCATTTCAACGGAGCAGGTCGCTCGAATCTGTAATCGCACCACCGGGATTGGAAGTGATGGTTTTATCCGCATCACCAAGGGCGATGGCAAGTGGTTTATGGATTACCGCAACCAAGATGGATCAATTGCAGAAATGTGCGGCAATGGAATTCGCGTGATGGCCCGCTACCTGGTGGAACGAGGTCATCAGGGTGAAGGAATCTTCGCCATTAATACCCGCGCTGGCATGAAATATTTGGCCGTTCCGGCTGTAGAGGATATCTCGGTAAATATGGGACATGTCGCAGAGGTCTACGACGAGGTCACCGTAAGCATTGGCGATCAGAGCTGGAAGGCAATTCACGTCGATGTCGGCAACCCGCACGCCGTGGTCTTTGTCGAGGACCTGGATGCAATCGGCGATCTCAAAGTCGCTCCCGAAGTTGATGGAGATTATCCCGATGGAGTTAACGTGGAATTTGTTACCTTCTTGGCAAATGGCGAACTAGCGATGCGCGTTTTCGAAAGAGGGGTCGGCGAAACTCAATCGTGTGGAACTGGCACCTGCGCTGTTGCTTTAGCCGCCACTTTGCATAAAGGGCTCAGGCTGCCATCACGCTGGATCATCAACCCTCCGGGCGGTCGCTTAATCGTCGATACCGACGGACATAGCAATGCAACACTTATAGGGCCTGCCGTACTCGTGAAAGATGTAGAACTGGATAAATATCTGTGAGCCAAGGCCAAGATCCCCTCGATATTGATATCGATCAACTGCTTCGCGAGAGCGCTCGCGCTGCCGCCGAGTATGACTCGAGCGAGAGCGATGAGGGCAATCAACAAGATCTGCAGGATCGCCAGGCGCTGCGCCGCGTCGCGGGTCTCTCCACCGAATTGCAAGATGTCAATGACGCGGAATATCGCCAACTGCGTCTAGAGAAAGTCGTACTAGTTGGAGTATGGACAGAAGGCACCGCGCAAGATGCCGAGAACTCCATGAAAGAACTTGCTGCACTAGCCGAAACTGCTGGTTCGGAAGTTATGGAAGGTTTTGTACAACGCCGCGACAAGCCAGATCCCGCAACATTTATTGGATCTGGAAAAGTTGAAGAAGTTAAGCAATCGGTAATCGCTACAGGAGCAGATACCGTTGTATGTGATGGAGAACTTTCACCGGCGCAATTGCGTACCTTGGAATCAAAACTTAGGGTGAAGGTGATTGATCGCACCGCGCTCATCCTCGATATCTTCGCCCAGCATGCCAAATCTCGCGAAGGTAAGGCACAAGTAGAACTAGCCCAGATGAGTTACATGTTGCCGCGTCTACGTGGTTGGGGAGATTCACTCTCGCGCCAAGCTGGTGGCATTGGTGGACGTGGTCCTGGTGAAACTAAGATCGAAACCGACCGCCGCCGCATTAACGACAAAATGGCGAAGCTGCGCAAAGAGATTAAAGAGATGAAGGTTGCTCGTGATACCAAGCGACAGGAGCGCACTAAATACAACGTGCCATCTGTTGCGATTGCCGGCTACACCAACGCCGGTAAGTCATCGCTGATGAACCGCCTTACAAATGCCGGAGTCTTAGTAGAGAACGCACTCTTCGCCACCCTTGACCCAACGGTGCGCCAGACCAAGAGTTCTGATGGTCGCATTTATACCTTGGCAGATACCGTGGGTTTTGTCCGTCACCTCCCGCACCAACTCATCGAAGCATTCAAATCAACCTTGGAAGAAGTGGCGGCGGCAGATCTCATCGTTCACGTTGTTGATGGTTCGCATCCAGATCCACAAGAGCAGATCCGCGCCGTTCGAGAGGTAATTAAGGATGTGGGCGGCGGCGA
The DNA here is from genome assembly GCA_903867285.1 of uncultured Actinomycetes bacterium. Lineage (GTDB taxonomy): Bacteria > Actinomycetota > Actinomycetes > Nanopelagicales > Nanopelagicaceae > PALSA-747. The sequence continues at coordinate 4,243 of CAIPQX010000026.1, forward strand.
TATTCCAGAGATCATTGCGATCAATAAGGCTGATATTGCAGCGCCGGAAGTTTTGATGCAGCTCCTTCGCGAAGAGACTAATAGCTTTGCCTTCTCGGCTCGTACCGGATTTGGCCTGGAGACGCTGATCAAGGCAATTGAAACTTCGCTGCCGCGCCCGCGTGTAGAAATCACGGCGGTTATCCCTTTCAATCGCGGTGAATTGGTATCTGCAATTCATGAACGCGGTGAGGTACTCTCTGAAACTTATTCAGAAAATGGAACGCGGATTCATGCAATGGTCGATGCGCATATTGCGAAGCGGATCGAGGAGATGATCGAGGTAGGAGTTTTGAAGCCGTGAGCAATATCGTTAAGTTAAACACTCGCAACAAGACCGCCCTGCGAGACCGCGCTTTGGTTGCGCTCTTGCAAGGAGAGGTAATCGTTGTCGCCGCCGAGCATGGCTATTTCTATATCTGTGATGCCTTCAATCAGATTGCAGTGGGACGGCTACACGAACTGCGTGGTGATCAACCAGGTACCGCGGCTCAGGTTTTGATCGGCAAGGTGAATGCGGTGAGCGGACTCGCTACCGATTTTGATTCCGAATGGCAGAAAGTCGTTGGTGCTTTCTGGCCTGGACTACTCACTATTCAACTCGCTCCGCAGGCCGCCCTCAGTTGGGATTTAGGGGATGGACGGACTCTCCCCGAATTTGCGGTTCGCGTGCCAAAGCGCGAATTTTTACTCTCGCTTCTCGCCAAGAGCGGTCCCTTGGCCGCCGCCAGCGCTTCGATCGCAGGTCAGGCGCCTAATCGCGACATTACATACATTCCGGCGATGCCCAACGAAGTGGGTTTGCTCGTCGATGAAGGAGTTCTTCCCGAAGGACCCGCCTCTACGGTGCTCCGTCGCGAAAAGATCGGTGGCCCCCTG
>CAIPQX010000027.1 GCA_903867285.1 uncultured Actinomycetes bacterium
CGGCGAATACGAGTCATATAAGACGCGGGCTTGTGTATTGCTCTCTTTGGTTGTCCAGTAGACCCGCCCCGACTTCTTGGCACGGGCGGCCACTATCACCGCGTCGATGAGTGACCGCCCGGCGCCAGCTCCACGAATTGAGGGATCCACAAATAAATCTTCTAGGTAGCAGTAACCGTCCGCAGCCCAGGTTGAGGGGCGGAAGAGAAAATGCGCGAACCCCATTACTTGCCCCTCTACAACGGCAACAATTCCATTTATATCAAAGCCAGGATTATTAAGTCTTTCCCAGGTCAATTCAGTCATGGCGCTGGTGAGAGTCGTTTCATAGAATTGTAAGTAACCATTCCAAAGTTCAAGCCAACGCTTCTTATCACTTACTTCAATGGGACGGACCGTGGAGATGAGTTTCTCCACTTTACTTTAGCGATCCAGCCAATCCGATATTGATCACGATTAAACCGAGAAGCGTGACCCAAGTAGCTCTGGAGATACTTGTCGCCTTGGCGTTCTTAAATGCAATTACGAGGACTATAACTAGTACAACTAACTTGGCGGCGATGGTTCCATAATTGAAGGTTAGGTACTGCGTTGCGTTTTGGTGGTGAAGGGCGGGGCGAATTCCGACCATTGCCAATCCTGCGACAAGTGCTGTGAGACCGGCATGGATGAAGCCTTTTGGTAGAACTTTGATCGCTTTTCCGCCCTGCATAAGCAGCAGAATTACCATTCCAGCAATTGCTAGTAAATGGATAGCGAAGAAGATCGAAAAGAGAGCTTTCATGGTCGTCCTTTTACTCGGTAGTTTCGGATGTTATTCGACGTGGCGAGCGCAGTACATCTTTCCGTCAACGCCCGGTTGAAGGTGTTGACAGGGAAGTCCAAATGATTCAAAAGCGGCATCACCGAAGTGGGTTCGATAGGCCAGGGCAAGTAGGACGCGGACGTTGGTGTCGCCGTCTGAGGTAATCCCAAATACACGGGCAGATCGTGAGACGGTGTTTTCAATAACCTTTTCAGTATGAGCGGTCTCTTGGGCGATCGCCACATTGGAGAGACCTTTGCAGAGCAGATCTAGGACCAGGTGCTCGAAAGGGGTGAGCTCCCGCTGCATGATGGTTATATCAGTCATTTTCACTCCGCGTCTATTGCCTGGCTGGTACTAACTCTAGCAGGAGAGGTGCCACTCAGTTCTGCTCTAGGTAATTTATCTTGAGGGCTAATCCCTATATTTTCCTCGTAAAAACACTGTGATTAATCTAAGTTTCCGCTATGGGTATCTTCGATCACTTCATGAACCTACGAGCTGTTTACATTCACCTCGGCTGGTTCCAAATATCTATCACGAACCTCCTCGTCATCATTGGCATGCTGGTCCTCTTCGGACTGGCCCTCTTCCTTCCATTCCCTGGCAATAAGAAGGAGGGTCAAAAATGAGTACCAGTACTGAAAAAGAGATGTGGGTTACCAAACTCCGCAAGGGCTGGCAGAAGAATCTGCCTGTTGACAAACTCTTGCCTGACACGCAGCCCGCCTACGTAGCCTCCTGGATCTACCTCTTTGGAGTTGCCACCTTGGCCTCCTTAGGTTTGATCATCGCCACTGGCTTGTGGCTCTCCTTTGAAGGCGCAAGTTGGTACCACGGTTCAAATGTTGGCCATTTCGTCAATAGCCTGCACTTCTGGTCCGTCCAATTCTTCTTCATCTTTATGGTGGTACATCTTTGGGGCAAGTTCTGGATGGCTGCATGGCGCGGCCGCAGAATGCTCACATGGATAACCGGTGCGCTCGCTTTCGTAGGTTCGATTGCAACGGCTTTCACCGGTTACCTGGTCCAGTCAAATTTTGACTCGCAATGGATCTCCTACGAAGCGAAAGATGGCTTTAACTCGGTAGGCATTGGGTCTCGTTTCACCGTCACAAATTTTGGGCAGATGCTTTTGCTGCATGTGGCCTTCCTTCCAGTCATCATCGGCGTGATCACATTGATTCACGTCTTGCTTGTAAGAGCTAAAGGCGTTGTTCCGCCGATCGATGCATTTAACAAAGAATTGGGGGAGCGGAAATGAGCGATCGTCGCACCGAACTTGAATCGGCACCGTGGGGTGGTCGAACCCGTCGCTATGACCTCATCAAAGAAGGCGTCGTAGCTGTTGTGATTGTTGCAATAGTTGTCGCTGCACTCTCCACTCTCTTCGGATCGCCGGATGACAAGCAAGTCACTTTCAAAGAGTGGGCCACTGCAGCACCCGCAGATTTTTACGCCACCTCTGTTCAGGAACTTGCTGGATCGAGTGGCACGGGGGGTTATGGCGCTCCATACAACAAAGCGTCTGACGGAGTTAACCTCGGCCCGCTTTACTTAGCAAAATTATTAGGCGTTACTCATCCAGTTGATACCGTCAATGATTTTGTTATTACTCCACTCACTACGGTTTCAAATGCCGCACCAGTTGCCGATGCGCTCAAGCAATGGCAGGCATCCGATGTGAAGACGCAATCAACCTGGGCAACAAATTATGACAACGCCTTAACCAAGGTCAGTCAAGATCAAGCCAAGGTACCCGCCGGAAATTATGGACCGGTACCAGAATTGGCAGCAGGTTTGTTGACCATGGCGCAAGCTGGATCTTTGGATGGTGCACTTCTATCTCAAGGAAATTACTTCCAAACCGATAACACAAAGCAGACGCTCTTCCTTGGCGACGGTAGTTATTTCAATGACAAGAGCACCGCCTCGAATTTGCAGGGATCAACATGGGGAATGATGAACGAAACGGGTCGCTATCCAGGACAGGCTTGGCTCTGGTTGTACTCGTTCTGGTATCAGATTCCACCATTTAATAATGGTGATAGTCATCCATTCGGAGCCAATGCAGATGCGTGGATCATGGTCATTATGGGCGCCCTCTCCTTGGGATTGATCATCATGCCGTTGATTCCGATCGTTAATCGCCTCCCTTACAAGATCAAGATCCATCGTCTTGTCTGGAAGAATTACTATCAGGAAGAAAACCTCTAACTTCAGTAGAATTTGGGCATGACCTTAAAAGATTATGCCCAAAGTTATTCAAATTCGACGGCCGCCTTCGTTGCGGCCGTCGCTTTAATTACACCTGAAAATATTGATAAGGCGGATTACGCTGGTTGGACTCCTCGCCAAATAGTTCACCATATGGCCGATAGCGAGTCGCAATCTGCCGCCCGACTACGTCGCATTCTGGCCGAACCCGGCACACAGATTTTGGGGTATGACGAGAACGCCTGGTCGGAGTGCGAAGCGCTCGGGTACCGCACTTTTCCCATCGAAAATTCCTTTGCGCTCTATCGAGCATCACGCGCTTCGTCGTTAGAGATTCTAAATAGTTTATCGGAGGCTGATCTTTCCAAGTTTGCGATTCATAGCGAACGCGGGAATTTCACCTTAGAAGATTGGTTGCGTATTTATAGCAACCACCCCGTCGATCACGCGAATCAATTGCGAGAAGCAATCGGCGCATAGCAATAGAAAGTCGTAAATCATGAAAGAGAGAGTTGCAAATCGATTTAGGCAGATCGTTTCGGGTTCGCCTGATGGCAGACCAGACTGGGTGAAGCTCATTGCACATGGCGAAGGAGTTGGACTCTTTGGACCAGGTAGCGCGGTTTGGCAGGTACATGGAACGGTAGCAACGCTTGTGGGCGGTATCCGTGCCCTTCTTTTGCAAGCGGCGCATCCTGCGGCTCTCACGGGAGTAAGCCAACATTCGCGCTACGAAACCGATCCGCTCGGGAGGCTGGCGGGAACTTCACGGTGGTTAACGATTACGACCTTTGGTTCGACAGAGGCAATTGCTAACGAAGCTGCGCGAGTGAATTCCATGCATGACCATGTCAAAGGTGACTTTAAAAGTAAGTCTGGTGAAGTCAAGCACTACCGTGCTGCAGATCCCCGATATTTATTATGGGTGCACTGCGCCTTCACGGATTCATTTTTAACCGCACATCAAGCATTTGGTTACCCGATTGATGAAGGTGCTGATGCCTATGTGCGCGAGTGGAGTCAGAGCGCCATTGGGCTGGGGCTTACGGATGCACCGCAATCTGTTGCGGAACTGCGGGCTACCATGGAGGAATTTTTAGTAACTGATTTAACGCCAAGCGCGGCAACTGCCGAAGTCGTTAAATTCATTTTGAAACCACCTCTAGGACTACCGGCGCTGATGTTCTATTTAGTTCTTGCTAAGAGTGCAATCTCAACGTTGACGCCAGCGCAGCAGAAGATTTTGGGACTTAAGCCGGTGAATCGCACCTGGCGTTGGATCTGCGCTCGTCTTCTCAAACTACTTAGTTTGGCTCTCGGCAAAGAATCTCCGAGCCAAGAAGTTGCACGGGAACGGATAGCTCGGACCTCTAGATAAATAGTTGAATATTCAACCATCTGCTAAGATGTGAGCATGTCTGCAACTCCAGCTCTCTATATCGGGCACGGCGCACCGCCACTTTTAGATGATGCACTCTGGAGCTCGCAGCTATCTGCCTGGGGTAACGAACTTGTACGTCCAACAGCAATATTGGTTGTTAGCGCGCACTGGGAGTCCGCCCCGTTGACTCTGGGATCAACATCAGGCACCACTCCACTCATTTATGACTTCGGGGGATTTGCTCCCAGGTTTTATAACTTGCAGTACCGCGCACCAGGTGCACCTGATTTAGCTGCACGTATTAAGGGCTTGATGAAAGAACCAGTGGCCGAACAACCCAATCGGGGCTTGGATCATGGTGCGTATATTCCGCTTCTTAAAATGTTTCCGAACGCCGACATTCCAGTTTTACAAATGTCGATCCCGACGCACGATCCAGAGAAATTATTTGCGATTGGCAAGAAGCTCGCTCCACTGCGCGAAGAGGGTGTTTTGATTATCGGAAGTGGATTCTTAACGCACGGCCTGCCATTCCTCCGCGATTTCAGTATCGATGCAACTCCACCGGGCTGGAGCGTTGAATTCGATCTTTGGGCGCAAGAAGTTTTAAGTCGCGGTGCGGTTGATGAGCTTATGAATTACAAGTCACTCGCTCCTGGAATGCCATATGCCCATCCCACGGTTGAACACTTTGCACCTATCTTCATCACACTTGGAGCAGCAACGCAGGCAGATGCCGCACCCGAAACTACGATTGATGGTTATTGGATGGGATTGTCGAAGCGCTCTTTTCAAGTCGCCTGACGCTTAGGGCTGCCGACGTAGAAACGACCCAGGAATTCGCGTTTAAATTCCAGGAAGTCACCGTTGGTAATTGCATCCCGCATTTGATCCACCAAGCGAACAATAAATCTCTCGTTGTGAATTGTTGCCAAGGTTCCGGCAACCATCTCTTTGGAGCGAAAGAGATGAGCGATATACGCAGCGGTGTAGTTCTTGCAGGTATAGCAATCGCACTCCGCGTCGATGGGCGCAAATTGACGTTGATACTTTGAATTGCTCAAATTCACGCGTCCATCTCGGGTAAAGACCGCGCTGGTTCGTGCTTGACGGCTGGGTGCAACGCAATCGAAGGTATCAGCTCCATTTTCTACCCCAATAAAGAGGTCATCGGGTTCGCCGATGCCTAGGAGGTGGCGCGGTTTGTCGCGGGGGAGTTCCTCGCACATCCAACCCACAATCGTCCCCAACTTCTCTTTATCTAGCGCTCCACCCAGGCCGAATCCATCGAAGGAGACGCCCTCTTCGTTGAGGCTAGATAAGTCCTGGGCCGCCGTGCGGCGTAAATCCTCATATTGCGCCCCTTGCAGCACCCCGAAAAGCGCCTGGTAGGGGCGATGGGTGCGCTCGCTCGTCAATCGACCGTGTTCGACCAGGCAGCGCTTAGCCCAGAGTCGAGTGCGCTCGAGGGAGCGCTCCTGATATCCACGGGTGTTGTGCAGCGTGGTGCATTCATCGAAGGCGAAGATGATGTCAGCGCCTAACTGGTGCTGGACCTGCATAGATACCTCGGGGGTGAAGCGGTGCATCGAGCCGTCGAGGTGAGATTTGAAGGTGACCCCATCGTCATCGACGTGGGCCAGGCGCTCTTTCTTATCGGCGATAACCTCATCGGAGCGAAAGGTTTCGGTATCCATTGCGATGACCTTTTTGAAGCCGACCCCGAGGGAGAGGACTTGGAAACCACCGCTATCGGTAAAGGTGGGACCAGCCCAGTTCATAAAGGAGCCCAGACCACCAGCCTCATCAACGATGGCTGGGCCCGGCTGCAAATAGAGGTGGTACGCGTTAGCCAACACCGCTTGTCCGCCCAAATCCTTGATCGACTCGGGCAGAACCCCTTTGATGGTGGCTTTGGTTCCTACCGGGATAAAGGCGGGGGTCTTGATCTCCCCATGCGGGGTCGAAATTACTCCGGCGCGGCCGAGTGAGCCCGCCAGGCGCGTCTCTTCACGGAAAGAGAAGAGATTTGTAGCCTGATTGTTATCTACCATGGCTTAACTCTATTGATAAAAACCCGACAAATAGGGCAAGATAACCCCACTTGGTACCCCTCGTGCAGGCTGGTATCGCCGTAGTCAAAAGCTAGGCGAGATTGGTCAGCGCACCTATTAAGGAGAAAATATGAATGCTCGCCTAAAGACGCGCACTCTCGTCGCGGCAGTTGCTGCTGCGTCGGTCGCGTTAATCGGCTTTGTTGCTGTTCCAGCACAAGCCGCTGCACGTAGCACGGTCGTCATTATTGAGAGTAATACATTTACATCACTCAATACTGGAACGCCTGCTACCAATATCGTCATCAACGGCGACGTCGGATACCTAACCGGCATGGGTCTGTTCCATTATGACGACAAGCTCAATATCGTTCCAAACCCAGTTCTCGGTTCATACAAAGTTTCAAAGAACAAGCCTGGGGACTTCGAAGTCACGTACACCATTGCTCCAGGACGTCTCTGGTCAGATGGCACACCAATCACGGCTGTAGATCTTCTACTTTCACACGTGCTTGCAAGCTCTGACTACGCAAAGTCTGCTGGACTTCCAGATCCTACAAACGCAGATAACACCCCAGCGTTTGATTCAGGCCAATATGGCGGAGTTTATGACAACCATGTCACCGGTATCCCAACACTCAGTGCCAACAAGATGAGCTTGACCGTTAAGTACGACACGGCCATCCCTGACTATGCATTGAACGGTGTCGGAATTAGTATTCCTGTCCACGTTCTTGAATTGCTCGCTGCAGGCAAGACCTCTCTTGGCACAGATGCCGAGAACCTTGCTGCTACAGCAAAGTTTTATACAGATGTCACCACCAAGAACAAGGGTGCTCTTGTTGCAATGGGTGCTGCTTACAGCACTGGTTTCAACACAGAGACAGTTAATTCTTCAACCAACCCACTCTTGCTCGTGACCAACGGTGCTTACCAGGTTAAGTCAGTTGATAGCAGTGCTATCACACTGGTTGTTAACCCTAAGTACAACTCAGGTCCAGCACTTTCAGGTATCACAACAGTCGTTATCAAGCAGGGAATTGCTGATGGTTCACCTTCAGCACAGGCTCTTGCCAATGGCGATGCAGATGTTTACCAAGGCCAACCAACAGCTGATGCTGTTGCACAGCTCAAGGCAATCAAGTCTGCAACCGTAACAACAACAAGCTCACTCGCTTTCGAGCACATTGAGCTTCGCGTTGCATCAAGCGGATCTGACACATACTCAGGCCCATTCGCAATGGCAGGTGGCACGAAGGCCGCTGACTTGCGTAAGGCATTCTTGCTCGCTTACCCACGTGAAGACATCGTCAACAAGTTGGTTAAGCCAATCAATCCAAATGCTGTAGTTCTAGGATCAGTAATCAACCTTCCTGGTAACCCTCAGTACGAGCACACCGCAGCTCTTAACGGAATGGGTGCATTTAACGCTGGTACACAAGCTTCACGTACCGCCGCTGCACTTGCTCTCGTGAAGAAGTATTATCCAACTGCCGGTAAGGGCAATACACCAATTGCCATCAACCTTCTCTGGGGTTCACCTGGAAACACTCGTCGTACTTCAGAGGCAGCTTTGATTATTGCTGCTGAAGCCGCCGTTGGTTTCAAGGTCACAGCACCAGCAACAGCTGGTTGGGGTGGAAAGCTTGCAGCGACAAATTACGATGCACACTTCTTCATCTTCGATCAGACTGCAAATCCACAGGATGCTCAAGCTTGCGGAATGTTCCAAACAACTGGTGGATCTAACTACACAGGAATTAGCGATCCAGCAATCGATAAGGCCTGCGCAGCTCTACAGGCCGGAACACTTCCAGCTTCAACGATTACACGTCTACGTGTTCAAATCGAGCAGAACGTTGCGAAGGATGCATTCTTCCTGGGTATCTTCCAGAACCCAGAAGTCACTGCATACAACTCAGCGCTCTCTGGTGTGATTCCAGCTCCGCTATCACCAAGCTTGGTCTGGAACTTCTGGACCTGGCACTTCTAAGAACTCGCTACTAGCAACTTCTTAGAAATAAGAGCGATTCGAGAGAATCCGCTTATGAGCAGTACATCTCGCGAGGGGTGAAAAGAAGTGGTGCTGGATCTAATCCAGCACCACTTCTTGCTGATTTAGGATTGATTACCAATTAGTATTACCCCCAACATTCAAGAGTAGAACAGAGGAACTCATGCTCGCCTACATCGGTCGGCGTCTCGGAGCTTTGATCGTCATCCTTTTTGGATCAAGCTTCCTGCTTTATAACCTCGACGCTTACTCTTCGGACCCCACTGAAGGTTTGAGGACGAGTACCGATCCTCGTGCCCACCAACAGCTTCTCTCATTGATACGCACACTTCACCTCGATGTTCCTCCACCTGCTAGATACTTTATGTGGCTCAAGGGAGTTCTTGGGGTCTTTACCGGCCACTTCACCCTTGGTTTGACTCGCGATCAAAACCAGGTCAGCACTTATATAACTCATGCAATTCCTGTGACGATTCGTCTCGTCACTCTTGCGACAGTCGTGGCGATTCTCTTTGGAATTGGCCTTGGAATTATCTCTGCCCTGCGCCAATACAGCCGCTTTGATTATGCGATGACATTCTTTGCATTCCTGATGTATTCACTTCCAATTTTCTGGGTAGCCGTCTTGCTGAAGGCCTACCTAGCAATTAGTTTCAATAACTTCCTAGTCAATGGCACCATCGCTCCGCTTTGGATTGTCTCAGCCGCGATCGTTTCCGGTGTTTTTTGGTCGGCGCTCATCAGTGGCACCCGACAAAAAGTGATGATGATCTTTGCAATTGCAGGCTCGGCTACGACAGTCTTTTTGACGCTCCTTAGCCTCACCAAGTGGTTTACTCACCCAGGCCTGGGCCCGATCATGATGGTAGCCCTCGGGTTAGGCTTTGCTTTTGGAATTACCTACCTTTCTACCGGTTTAGAGAACAAAGCCGCGCTCCGCTCTTCCGTGACGGTGGTCTTAATTGGTCTCGTTCTTTACTTCCCGGTTGAGTATCTCCTCACTAAATTTTCGAACTTACTGGCAATCTTTGTAATGCTGTTAGTGACCGTGGCAATCGCCACCGCTGTTGGCTCTGGATTCGCCAAAATTGACCGTAGACCAGTAATCCGCACGAGCATCTTCGCATCCCTCTTTGTGGGGTTCCTCTTCATTATCGATAAACTCATGAAGACCTGGGTTCCGTACGTCAATTCTGATGCGATCCACCAGCGTCCGATCCCTACAATCGGTCAGGCAAATGACCTACTTCCTGAGGGTAATTTCTGGTTTTCATTTCTCGACATAGTTCTTCACCTGGCGCTTCCAACCATTGCATTGATTCTCATATCAATGGCGGGGTATATCCGCTATTCGCGCGGAACCATGTTGGAAGTCTTGAATCAAGATTACATCAGAACCGCTCGTGCGAAGGGGTTGTCAGAACGCACGGTAGTAATGCGCCACGCATTCCGCAATACCTTGATCCCAATCACAACTATCGTCGTGGTTGATATTGCTGGAATTATTGGCGGCGCCATCATCACCGAGCGCGTCTTTGGTTGGCGCGGCATGGGTACTCTCTTCAATACTGCTATCAATTCTTATGATCTCAACCTGTTAATGGGAGTATCACTGATTACATCAACAATGATTATCCTGGCTAATTTGGCAGCCGACCTGGCATATTCCGCCTTAGATCCGCGTATCAGAGTGGTAGGTAAGAAATAATGAGCATCTTCTCGCGAAAAGCCAAGGTAAGCCAGGAGCAGGCCGATACGGATATCTTTAACAAAGAGACCGAAGGTTTAAGCCAAGGCCAGATTGTTCGTAAACGCTTCTTTCGACACCGCGGCGCCATGGTCTCACTCCTGGTCCTCTTTTCGCTGGTGATATTTGTATTCAGTACCCTCGGATTTAAGATTTTTGGCATCGGTTTTAGGGGTTGGTGGAAGTACCAGATCACAGATATTCCTTCACTTCGAACGGATGGGTGCTCAGTTGAGCTTCCCGGTTGCCCAACTCTGGATCTATTGCCCGGAAAGAATTTTGGATTAGGCGACCACCCCTTCGGTCAAGATGATCTTGGTCGCGACTACTTCGCCCTCGTTATGCGCGGAGCTGAACGCTCTATCGAAGTTACGGTCGTCATCGGACTTGTCGCTGGGTTTATGGGCACCGTAATCGGCGCAATTGCCGGGTTCTACCGCGGTTGGGTCGATGCGATCTTGATGCGTCTCAACGATTTCATTATCACCATCCCAACAATCATTATTGCAGCGGTTATTGGTTTCCACTTTGGAAACAAGGGAGTGCTCTTCCTAGCAATCTTTATTGGTCTCTTCATCTGGGGCGGTCTCTCTCGTCTAGTACGTGGCGAGTTCCTAACCCTGCGAGAGCGTGAGTTTGTGGATGCTGCTCGAGTTGCGGGCGCAAGTAATCGGCGAATTATCTTTAAGCACATCTTGCCGAATGCAATCGGTGTCATCATCGTTTCGATAACGCTGTTGATGTCTTCAGCGATCTTGCTTGAGGCAGCTTTGAGTTACTTGGGCTTCGGAGTAGTTGCCCCCGATGTATCTCTCGGCTTGTTGATCAGTCAGTATCAAGATTCGTTCATGACACGTCCGTGGCTCTTCTGGTACCCAGGATTGCTCATCATCTTGATTGCGCTATGCATCAACTTTATTGGTGATGGCATGCGCGATGCCTTTGATCCGCGCCAACGTCGTCGAATCTCCCGCAAAGATCGTGCCGCTGAGCGCCACCAGGTGGTTAAGAAGTGATGGCGTTAATGGCCGAAGAAATTGGTACCGATTGCTCCAATCAAAGCGATTGCTCCAATGATCACTGGTTTGACTTGTCTAACTCCTTGCGTCTGCAGCGAGATAGCTCCTGGAGTATTTTGAAATTTTTTAATGCGGATTCGAGCTCTATAAGTGGCGGCGCCGCTATCGGAGTTAGGGGAGTCAGCGGGCCTAATGCTTCCGTCGAGGTCAATGTCCAGTCCGGTAATTTCATTGACATGAACCGTTTTGAAGCGAGGTCTGCCCGGGGCGGTAGCCGCCCAGGCGCTGACCGTAAAATCTTTGGTTTCGATAACCATGGCCCACTTGGCATCCAGTTGAATGACATCCGCCCAGCCGATCGTGAAATCTTCGATGGGATTGCAAATGATCACTCCCTCGTCGCTGAAGATAACTTTGGGGCGAACCAGAAAGAGATAGATGCAGGCCAGGATAAATATTCCAGTGAAAATGCTGGTGACTTCGCTTGCAGTACCACCTTGGTAGAAATTGGACCAAACGAAGAGTCCGTTCATCACGACGCCGATCCCGGCGATGATCAAGGGGGATTTAGGGCGATAGGTTTCGATGTTCGTCATTCCTCAAGTATTTCACATCAGTCCTCGATGGCTTGCGACTCAATTAAGGCGGTTTATTAAATGTCCACTCCTGTTCTTAAGGTTTCAGATCTCACGGTTGAGTTCTGGGTTGATGGCACTTGGTACCCAGCCGCAGTTAACGTTGACTTTGAACTCAGCGCTGGGCAGACCCTAGCCATTGTTGGTGAGTCGGGCTCCGGAAAATCTACGGTCGCTCTGGCAATCATGAGCCTGCTCGCATCAAACGCTCGGGTGACCGGCAGTGTAAAAGTAAAGGATCAAGAGGTTTTAGGCGCTGCAACAACGATGCTACAAAAGTATCGGGGCAAGGAAGTGGCTTATATCTTCCAAGAGCCTATGACTGCGCTTAATCCGGTGTACACCATTGGTTTCCAGATCATTGAAACGCTACGTAATCACTTTGATATGAGCCCTCACGAGGCTCGAATTCGGGCTATTGAACTCATCACAATGGTTGAAATTCCTTATCCAGAGCGCTCGGTAGATAAATATCCTCATCAACTTTCTGGAGGACAACGTCAGCGCGCCATGATCGCTCAAGCCCTTGCTTGTGATCCCGCTCTGCTTATTGCTGATGAACCAACAACAGCGCTGGATGTCACCGTACAAGCCGAAATTTTGGATTTGATGCGTGGTCTGCGCACCCGCCTTAACTCTGGAATTCTGCTCATCACCCACGATATGGGCGTTGTTGCAGATATGGCCGATAACATCATGGTGATGCAGAACGGAAATACCGTCGAACAAGGCACTTCAGACCAGATCTTTAATCGCCCTACGCATCCGTACACGCAGCAACTTCTCGCCTCCGTTCCAAAGCTGGGAAGCACGAAGATGCGTTTGCTGGAGCCAACTCAGGCCGCCAAGCAGCCAGTTCTTAAACTCAGCAATGTCACCATCGAGTATCCAAAGCACGGTCGAATTCCTGCCTTCGTCGCGGTTGAAGATTTCACTTTGGAAATCTACCCAGGCGAGATCGTGGGACTCGTTGGAGAATCTGGATCAGGTAAGACGACAGTGGGTCGCGCCTCGATTGGGTTGCTACCAATTAAATCAGGTCGCCTTGAAGTAGTTGGTCAAGATATAAGTGGAGCATCGCAGAAAGATCTGCGCACAATTCGGCAAAGCACTGGAATCGTCTTCCAAGATCCCGCCAGCTCACTCAATCCGCGATTACCAATTGGCGAAAGTATCGGAGAGCCACTTTTCCTGGCCAAGATTGCCAAAGATAAAGAGTTGGATAAGCGAGTTGAAGATTTGCTGGCTAGCGTTGAATTGCCACGGAGTTATCGCAACCGCTATCCGCACGAACTATCTGGTGGACAGCGTCAACGCGTGGGAATTGCGCGCGCCTTGGCTCTTACTCCGCAGATCTTGATCGCGGATGAACCAACATCGGCACTCGATGTATCGGTGCAGGCTCGCTTCCTTGAGCTACTTCAGGAGTTGCAAGAGCAACTGAAATTCGCCTGCCTCTTCATCAGCCATGATCTGGGAGTTGTCGACATTTTGGCGCACCGGATTGCTGTGATGCAGAATGGCAAGTTGGTTGAAGTCGGCGCCAGAGATGAGATTCTGAAGCACCCTAAGGATCCTTATACCCAGCGCTTGATTGGTGCCGTGCCGGTTCCAGATCCTGCGGAGCAGAAGTTACGTCGCGAGGCGCGTTTAGCCGCCAAGTAAGGCTTGTTGCAGAGTTACCAGATTCGGACTCTCTCTGATTCTGGTAACCAGAGCGGGTCTCCCTCGGTGATATCGAAGGCGTCATAGAACTCTGGCAGATTTTTTAGAATCTGATTGCAACGAAACTCTCCAGGGGAGTGTGGATCGGTTGCAACCTGGCGTTTGATCTCCTCTGGACGCGTTTTTGCGTTCCAACTCTGCGCATAACCTATAAAGAAGCGTTGCGCACCGCTCAGACCCTCCAAAACGGGCGCTAGAGCGCCTTCTAAGGAGATTTGGTAGGCCTCGTAAGCAACACAAGCCCCGCCGAGATCACCAATGTTCTCGCCGATTGTGAGGGCTCCATTCACATGTACGTCGGGGGCGTCTGTTGGGTGCAGAACTTCGTATTGATCGATCAGTTTCTTGGTGCGATTTTCGAACTGGGTGCGGTCCTCGGTACTCCACCAATTGTTGAGGTTCCCGTCACCATCAAATTTTGAACCCTGATCATCAAAACCATGGCCGATTTCATGGCCAATGACCGCGCCGATGGCGCCGTAGTTGACTGCATCATCCGCACCTAAATTAAAGAAGGGAGGTTGCAGAATGGCCGCCGGAAAGACGATCTCGTTGTAGAGCGGGTGGTAATAGGCGTTGACGGTCTGCGGCGTCATGCCCCACTCCTGGCGGTCTATGGGGGCACCGATCTTGGCGAACTCATAATCCTGGCCGAATTTCGTCACCGCTTCTAAGTTGGCGATCAAATCATCGGCAACGATCGCGAGTTTGGAGTAGTCGCGCCACTTATCAGGGTAGCCAATTTTGGGAGTGAACTTATTTAGTTTCTCCAGCGCTTTGGTCTTCGTCTCATCGCTCATCCATGACAACTTTGCGATATCTCTGCGATAAGCCTCGATCAAATTTTCAACTAACTGGACCATGCGCTCTTTAGCGGCAGGTGGGAAATGGCGAGCAACGTACTCCTGGCCAATTGCCTCACCAAGAGATCCCTCAACCAAGGAGACTCCGCGCTTCCAACGATCGCGTAGCTCTGGCGTACCCGAGAGGGTGCGGCCGTAGAAGTTAAAATTCTCTTCTACAAAGGGCTTTGATAGGTATGCGGCGCTTCCAGAGATTAAATGCCAGGTAAGCCATGAGCGCCAGGATTCGCGATCGAACTCGCGAAGTAGTTCTGCAACGCCAGCGAAGTGCGAAGGTTGTTGAACGATGAGATCTTCCATGACGCGTTGTGGGACTTGAGCGGATTTCATCCAGAGTTCCCAGTCGAACCCGGGTGTGAGTTCGGTGAGACCCGTGAAGTTATAGGTATTGAGAATCAAATTCATATCGCGGTCTTTGACCTGGTCGAAGTGGTTGGCTGCAATCTTGGTTTCGAGGGCAAGGACTCTCTGGGCATGCGATGCAGCATCGGCCACTCCTGCCAGCTCAAACATTTTTGTGGCATGGATCAGAAATGCCTCTCGGATAGAGGCGTATTCCTCTTCGCGGTAGTAAGCCTCATCGGGCAGACTGATTCCGCCCTGCGCCATATAGACGACATAGCGATTGTTGTCGTGCGCATCGACTTCAACACCAATGTAGAAAAGTCCTCCGATGCCACGCGCTTCTAGCGCGCCCATGACTTCCAACAAATCGTGGGCACTCTCGACGGAGAGAGTTCGCGCAATGTCGGGGGAGATAGGTGAGATACCGAGCGCTTCAACACGATCCTCATTCATAAATGAGCGGAAGAGGTCGCCAATTTTCTGGGCGTTGCTGCCGGGCGCAGCCGTTGTCAGCGAGAGATCTGCAATGATCTGGCGGACTTGCGCCTCGCTCTTTTCGCGAAGGACCGTGAAGGACCCATAACTAGATCGGTCCGCGGGAATCTCAAAATTCTTGAGCCAACCGCCATTCACATAACGAAAGAAATCAGATTTAGGGGATACCTCGGTATCGAAGTGATCGTGCAGGATTCCACTGGAAAGTTCTTTACTTGTGCTCATAGTGCAAGCCTAATAGACCCAATTATTAATGAGCGAGTTGTAAGTAATACAACTTTCAACAATATCGATTTCAAAGTACCATTGAGCCATGCCTGCCAAGAAGATAGAGCCCAAGTGGCTCTCGCCAAAAGAGCTCAAAGCCTGGCGCTCATATATCGTCGCTTCTAGGCGCCTCTGGGATGCCATGGAGAACGATCTCTCGCCCCACGAGTTGTCGATGTCAGATTACGAGATTTTGGTGCATCTCAGCGAGGCGCCGGAGCGACAGATTCGAATGAGCGAACTCGCCGAAAGCGCCATGATCTCTAAATCGCGTCTCTCGCACCGTATGAAGGTTATGGAGAAAGCCGGCTGGGTGCGTCGCGAAGTGTGTGCGATTGATAAGCGCGGCCAGTTCGCCATCATGACCGATAAGGGTTGGAAGGCGATCGTCAAAGCCGCTCCCGACCACGTCTCCAGCATCCGCTCTCGTTTTATCGACCACCTCACCGCGAAAGACCAAGAAGATTTGGCCCGCATATTTGAACGGGTAAGTGCCAAGATGCGTGAACAATTTGAGAGCACCTGCGAGGAGTAATTTCTACATGCTGTAGGAAATAAAAAACCCCGCCACTAGAAAGTGGCGGGGTTTTTCAATGGGGATTTACTTCTTTGCGGCAGCCTTCTTACGTGGCTTTGCAGCAACTTTCTTAGCAGCAGCCTTCTTGCGAGGCTTTGCTACCTTCTTGGCAGCAGGCTTTGCTACCTTCTTGGCAGCGGCCTTCTTGCGAGGCTTGGCAGCGGCCTTCTTAGCAGCTGGCTTTGCAGCAGCCTTCTTGCGACGCTTTGGAGCAGCCTTCTTAACAGCTGGCTTAGCAGCTGCCTTCTTACGGCGCTTTGGAGCGACCTTCTTTGCTGGAGCTGCCTTCTTAGCAGCGGCCTTCTTACGACGCTTTGGAGCTGGAGCTGCCTTAGCAGCTGCCTTCTTGCGACGCTTTGGAGCAGTTTTCTTAGCTGCAGCCATGTACATCTCCTATCAGAATGGTTCGATCCGTCACCGAACCTGTTCAAGGAGAATCGTGACAGTAATTGCACTAAGAAGCCACTATTTTCGATATAAAAGAGAGTGCGTGTCGCAACAATCTTTTTTTCAATTTTTATTCCATTTCGACTTTTTTTAAGCAATTTGTCAATCGAGATTGGGACTTTTATTCTTTTTCGCTCGCTGTTCAATCGCATATGGATTGGTTTTCAAATCAAAATTGCGAAATTCTGGCAACTTTGCCGCGGCAACCGAGACCAATCCGATGCATAAAAGCCCGCCCGAGATGACTGAGGTGCGCAGTGAGGTTGCTGCTGCCGTGGTACCAGCGCGTAGCTGACCGGCAAGTGGACCGACCGAGTAGGAGAGAAGTTCAAGACCAGCAAGCCTTCCGCGATATTCATCATCTATCGTCAGATTCCACAAAGTCTGACGGCAGAGTCCACTTACCTGATCAGATGCCCCTGCTAGAGCAAGAAAGAGCAGAACTAGCCAGAGAGAATTGGTGGTGCCAGCAAGTGCGATGCAAATTCCCCACCCAATAGCTGCGCCAGTAATTGCCCAGCCGTATCGATTGAAATTTTTCATCCAGCCGCTGGTAGCGGTAACGACAATGGAGCCGACAACGCCTGCTGCATAAAAGAAGCCTAAAGCCCAGCGGGAGTGAATTTGATCAGCCCAAAAGGGGAAGAGAGCATTGGGCATGGCAAAGAACATCGCGGTGAGATCGATAATGTAAGTACCGACTAAATCTTTGCGAGATGCGGCGTACTGCAGTCCGCCAAAGAGCGCTTTGATGGATCTAGTCGCCCCGTCTTTTAACGGTGGTATCGCGGCTATCTTCAACATGAACACTACTGAGATTAAATAGGTCACTATGTCGATGCTATAAGCAGTTTTTACGCCACTCGTAGCAATTATCACCCCAGCGAGGGCCGGACCAAGGATTGAACTAAATTGCCAGCGAAGTGACATAAGCGCCTGCGCCGCGGGAAGATCCTCGTGGTCCACCAACCTGGGAATCATCGCACTGAAACTTGGGCTCGATAGTCCATCAACTGCGGAGAATCCAGCAGCTGCTATGAAGAGCACGTACAAGTGAGGTTTGTGGAGCAATGAGTTACCAAGGAGCGCTGCGGAAAAGAGTAACGCGCCGGCTTCGCAGCGCCAAACCATCTTCTTGCGATCTATCGAGTCCGCAAGGACTCCACCCCAAAGGGCAAAGATAATCAAAGGAGTAATCTCGACAGCCCCCATAGCGCCGACGGCGATATATGAGTTTGTAAGCTCTTTGATTTGAAATGGGAGAGCGACAAGAGTTAAAGCCGTGCCAAAACGGGAGATTACCCCAGAGATGAAGATGTACCGCAGGTTTTTATTCTTGCGCAACGGGGTTAAATCAACTGCAAATCGCGCCATTGGGAGAGCCTAGTGAAAGCTTTGTTCATCGGCAGGGAATCTGCCCGATGCAACGTCGTCCATCCACTCTTTTACCCCACCAGAGATTTCTGCACGTAGGTTTCTGTAAGCCTTAGCAAACTTTGGGGCGTTCTCTGTAAGCCCCATGAGGTCGGTCCAAACGATCACCTGCGCATCGCAATGAACTCCAGCTCCGATTCCGATCACTGAAATGTCGAGTGCGGCAGAGATTTCTGCAGCGAGTTCTGCTGGGACCATTTCCAGAACCAGTGAAAAGACGCCTGCGCTTTGCAAGGCTTTGGCATCTTTCATAATGCGGGCAGCTTCTTCCCCGCGTCCTTGCACCTTATAACCGCCGAGCGCATAGACCGATTGCGGGGTGAGTCCTAGGTGTCCCATAACGGGGATTCCTGCTGCTATTAGTTTCTTGATTTGTGGGACTACTTTCTTGCCACCTTCAAGTTTGACCGCGTGAACCTTCGCCTCTTTAAAGAGGCGCGTGGCGCTTTCTAGGGCTTGCTTTGGCGACTTCTCATAACTTCCGAATGGAAGGTCGGCGACAACCATCGCTTTCTTGGAGCCTCTTTCTACCGCGCGCGAGAGCATGATCATCGCTTCCAGGGTTACCGGGATGGTGTTCTCTTCCCCTAGAAAGTTATTTCCAGCGCTATCTCCGACGAGAAGAACTGGAATTCCTGCCTCATCGAAGATGGAGGCGGTCATCTCTTCGTAACTGGTAATCACAGACCATTTTTCACCACGAGCTTTCATGGCGGCCAGGTCTGCAATGGAGGTGCGGCGGGTGCGGGCGTTCGACATATATCCCCCTTAGGGCTCGCTGCCAGTTCTGGTCCGCGGCCTGCCATAAGTCTAGCCATAACCCCCACTTGGGAGTGCCGCGGGTAGGATTTATTCATGAGCCCACAGGTCATTGGTCAGCTTCGGGTGGGCCTGGCACAGGTAAATCCCACTGTGGGAGCCTTGGAAGCCAACACAAAATTAATTTTGGAATATGCGCAAAAGGCGACCGCCGCTGGCGTGCACCTGCTAGTTCTGCCAGAGATGGTTCTGACCGGATATCCCGTTGAAGATCTCGCCAATCGCGCAACCTTCCGCCTTGCATCTAAAGCGGCGCTGACGACGCTAGCCACAAAGTTGGGTGACTTCGGGGATCTAGTGTGCATCGTTGGCTATCTCGAAGAGAGCGCCTCCCGGCGCCCGCAAAATGCCGTTGCTGTCATCCACCGCGGAAAAGTGCTCGCCACATATATCAAGCATCACCTTCCCAATTACGGCGTCTTCGATGAATACCGAAACTTTGCCCCTGGAGAAAACTCACTCGTTATACGCGTTCACGGAATCGATGTCGGCATTGCAATCTGCGAAGATATTTGGCGCGAAAAGGGGCCGGTCTCTGCGCTCGCAGCACGGAGCGTTGGCCTTGTCGTTGTTCCTAATGGAAGTCCCTTTGAGAGAAATAAAGATGATGTGCGAGCTGCGCTGGTACGGCGGCGCGCTAGGGAGATTGGGGCTCCGCTGCTCTACGTAAATATGACCGGCGGGCAAGATGATCTGGTCTTTGATGGGGATAGCATCGCGGTTTCGGCAACCGGTGAATTAATTGCGCGCGCCCCGCAATTTGATGATGGACTCCTGGTCGTCGATCTCGATGCGAAGGCGCTTTCGAGCAATCCGGATCTCGTGATCAGCGAAGAGAGGGTCGGGGGCTACCTGAAGAACAATCACGGCATCGCTCCTCGGTTGGAGATTGAAGGCGAAATCTGGCAGGCGCTCGTCGTGGGCTTAAGAGATTATGTGAAGAAAAATGGATTTCCCTCGGTCATCCTCGGCCTCTCTGGAGGCATCGATTCAGCAGTGACCGCAGCCATTGCTGCCGATGCGATCGGCGCCAAGCGAACCTTCGGGGTTGCGATGCCGAGTCAGTACTCATCCGAACATTCTTTGAGCGATGCAGCCGATTCGGCAAAGCGCATCGGACTCAATTTTCGGGTGATTGAAATCCAAGGAATGGTGAATGGTTTCCTTAACTCCCTGGGCCTTACCGGCTTAGCGGAAGAGAATGTCCAAGCCCGCGTGCGTGGCACCACCTTGATGGGACTGTCGAACCAAGAGGGCCATCTCGTTCTCGCCACCGGGAATAAGTCGGAGCTAGCGGTTGGGTACTCAACTCTCTACGGTGATGCCGTCGGGGGATATGCGCCTATTAAAGATCTGCTCAAATCCGAGGTCTGGGCCATCGCCCGTTGGCGCAACAAGATTGCAGTTGCGCGCGGAGAACACGAACCGATTCCACTCAACTCGATTACCAAAGAGCCGAGTGCTGAGTTGCGACCAGACCAGAAAGACAGCGACTCACTTCCCGATTACAAAGTTCTAGATCAGATATTAACCATCTACATAGAGAATGATGGCGGGCTGCAAGGATTAATTTCCGCTGGATTTGATGTGGCGCTCGCGACCAAAGTCATTCAGATGGTGGATCGAGCCGAATACAAGAGGCGGCAATATCCGCCTGGACCGAAGATCTCACGGCGTGCCTTTGGTAAAGATCGCCGGCTGCCGATTACATCTGGATGGCGCGAAAAACCACCTTCCGCTTAAAACCCTTCGATTTGTCATCTGACCAACACCTGTTTATTATTTGGCCAGGTCACGAGTTCCAGTTTCTAGCCCCGGCTTACTGGACGGCAACCCTCCACCACGGTGGGGTGCTCCGGGTGAAGACCAGGTTAATTGCACAGTGCAATTAGCAAGCGTGGGTCATGGATGAACTGGGTCAACCCCTTTTATTTCTGTACCCCCTAGAGTCTTAGGAGGAATTTCATGTCATTTTCACCAGAGAAGGCGGGCTTCGAAACTCGTCAAATTCACGCCGGTCAAGTTCCTGACCCATCGACAGGCGCACGGGCGCTGCCACTATTTCAAACGACCGCTTATGTATTTCGCGATACGAAGCATGCCGCGGATCTATTTGGTTTAGCAGAACTAGGAAATATCTACACCCGTCTCATGAACCCAACGCAAGATGCAGTTGAGCAACGAATTGCTGCACTCGAAGGTGGAGTTGCCGCGCTTCTCGTCGCTTCCGGGTCTGCAGCGACTACTTATGCCGTCTTGAATGTAGCTCAAGCAGGTGATCACATAGTTTCCTCACCAAGCCTCTATGGTGGAACTTATAACTTATTCCACTACACCTTGCCAAAGTTTGGAATCGAAGTAACGTTCGTTGAAAATCCAGATGACCCAGAGTCTTGGCGTAAGGCGCTTCGTCCAAATACCAAAGCCTTCTTCGGAGAGACGATCTCTAATCCGAAGAATGATATTTTGGATATTGCAGCGGTTGCGCAGGTCGCTCACGAAAATGGAATTCCACTCATCGTTGATAACACTGTGGCAACACCATTCCTCATCCGTCCAATTGAACATGGCGCCGACGTTGTCATCCATTCCGCAACCAAGTTCTTATCGGGTCACGGTAATTCGATCGTCGGCGCAATCGTTGACTCCGGAAACTTTGATTATGCTCTGCAAAAGGCGAAGTTCCCCGGCTTCAACGAACCAGATCCTTCGTATCATGGCCTGGTCTACGCACAAGCCTTGGGAGTCGGCTCTGCCTTTGGCGCGAACCTCTCCTACATATTCAAAATTCGCCTCACCCTGCTCCGCGATACCGGTGCTGCGGTAAGTCCATTTAACGCCTGGTTGTTAGCCATTGGTCTTGAGACTCTCTCACTTCGCATCGAACGCCATATTGAAAATGCGAGAGCGGTCGCCGCCTACCTCGATGCACATCCTCAAGTAGAAAGCGTCAATTACGCTGAACTCGCCTCTTCGCCATGGAATCACCTCGCCAAGAAGTACGCCCCCAATGGCACTGGTGCTGTCATCTCCTTTGAAATCAAGGGCGGTATTGAAGCTGGAAAGAAGTTCGTGGAGGGCTTGCAGTTGCACTCACATGTAGCCAACATTGGAGATGTGAGATCACTTGTCATCCATCCAGCATCGACTACCCATTCTCAACTTACCGTGGAAGAGCAGTTCACCGCGGGTGTGACCCCTGGATTAGTTCGCCTCTCTGTCGGTCTGGAAAATATCATCGACATTAAGGCCGATCTCGACGGAGGCTTTGCTGCGGCGAAGTAGATGCTTATATGAATGAGAGCGATTGTCCTGTAACGGGTGCGTGGCTAGAGGGCCACGATCCGGGCGATCGCCAATTCGTAAAGATTGGAGACCTCACCCTGGAATCGGGTGAGGTCCTCCCCGATATAACCATTGCCTATCAAACATGGGGGCAATTAAACGCGGATCGCAACAATGCGATCTTGGTCAATCATGCGTTGACGGGTTGGTCGGATGTACCGGGTTGGTGGCCCTCGATTGTTGGTCCGGGTCTAGCTCTCGATTCCAATAAATATTTTATTATCTGCCCCAATGTGATTGGTGGTTGCCAGGGAAGTACCGGCCCCTCGTCCCTCGCTCCAGATGGAAAGCGTTGGGGCTCACGTTTTCCGGTAATCACCATTCGAGATATGGTCGCCGCAGAATTACGCGTCACTGATCTTCTGGACATTAAGAGTTATGTTCTGGCGGTCGGCCCATCCCTAGGTGGGATGCGCTCGCTGGAGTGGGCCATCGACCATTCCGACCGCGTCGAAGCTATCTGCACCATCGGATCCTCCGCAGTGGCCACCGGCGATCAAATCGGGGGCGCGTCTATTCAAATTCGCGCCATCAAGAGCGACCGCTATTTCAATGGCGGTGATTACTATGAGCAGGAGGTCGGACCGACGGAGGGAATGGGTATTGCCAGGCGGATTGCACACCTGACCTACCGGACGGAATCTGAGATGGATGTTCGCTTTGGGCGCGAGCTTCAGGGGGATGAGACTGGGCGCTACGCCATCGAGTCCTACTTGGACCATCAAGCCCTTAAATTAGCCCGCAGATTTGATGCTAATACCTATATAGCTTTGACTGAGGCGATGAATTCCCATGATGTGGGGCGGGGTCGAGGAGGGGTGGCTGCTGCTCTGGGTGCGATAACGATCCCAGTTTCGGTAATTTCTATCGATACCGATCGCCTCTTTCCGCTCCGGTTGCAGGAGGAGATCGTGGAGCTCACGCCCTCGGCTCGCCCCCTAGAGACAATTTCCTCTCCCTTTGGCCACGACGGCTTCCTGATTGAAGTGGAATCTATGGGAGATCTCTTGCGGAAGGCGCTCATAGGGTAAATCGACCCCAAA
>CAIPQX010000028.1 GCA_903867285.1 uncultured Actinomycetes bacterium
CCAGATCCATCATCAAACCCATACCTAGCTTTCGCGGCAATGTTGATGGCCGGCCTTGATGGAATCATCAACAAGATCGAGCCAGCTCTTCCTGTCGATAAGGATCTCTACGAACTAAGCCCTGAGGAAGCATCTTCAATCCCTCAGGTACCAGGTTCACTCGATGCCGTTCTCGATAACCTCGAGCGCGATAACGAGTTCCTCACCCGCGGTGGCGTCTTCACCAAGGATCTCATTGATACATGGATCTCCTTCAAGCGCAGCCAAGAAGTTGATTATGTTCGCCTCCGTCCACATCCAGCTGAGTTTGAGCTTTATTACGATCTCTAAGCCTTAACTCAACTATCCGTCACAGACGGCGGGAGCTGATTTCGATCAGTCCCCGCCGTTTTTCATTTCCATTTAGTACCCTTGAAATAATGAAATACAGGAGGTCATCATGAGTGCTTACCCAGATCGCAACAGGACCGCGCTAATGGTTATTGATGTTCAAGTTGATGTCATGGAGTATGCCTGGAAGCGCGAGGAGACCATTTCACGTATCGCCGAATTGGTGCGAGGCGCTCGAGAGAGCAAAGTTGATGTGATCTGGGTGCAACACTCGGATGACGGAATGCAGATCGATAGCGAGGCATGGCAATTAGTTCCCGAGCTAAAGGTTCTGAACAGCGAGAGAATCGTTCATAAACTTTGGCGTAGCTCTTTCGAAGAGACAGAATTGGAAGAGATATTAGAGGAGCTCAAGGTGGGTCATTTGATCATCACCGGGGCGCAATCAAACCTATGCGTGAGGCACACAATTCATGCGGCCATTGAGCGTGGACTCGACATCACCTTGGTTTCAGATGCTCATACAACGCTAGATGATTCGTGGAATGGTGCCCCTATCCCCGCGGAACTAATCGTTGCCGAACTCAACAGAGGATGCTCTGATTATGAGTTGCCCGATAGTTTCGTTGATACCAAGGCGACAGAACTTATTGCTTTCTAGATCTCTTGTGAATCGTAGAAGCTTTTCTGCTTATGGAAGGAAGTATTTGCCATATTTCATCAGAATGGCAAAGCCCAGGAAGCAATAAATGAAGGTGTAAGCAACCCGACCCCAACCGCGATCAAGAAAGTGCACAAATTTCTCGTGTCTTTCTGGGGAGAGAGCCCAGGTATTTTCCATGACATTTATTCGAGTCATGGTTGAAAAAACGGTGATCGTTGAAACGGTAACAAGAAGGCACCAAGGACAGAAGGCTTTGATCACGAAGAAAGATTGTGAAAGCAGCCAGAGTGCGAAGATCAACCCTGCGGCATAGACCAGGTGAGCGGCGCGCAGAAACCAGCGCGGAAAGGCAACGAGACCCAAGCCCGCTACCGCGATTGCGATAACTACCGGTTCTGTCATCAACCCAAGAAAAGCATTGGGGAAGCCCAGAAGGTGGGATTGCCAAGAGCGAGCGACTTTTCCACAAGAGACAATGGCGTTCACATCACAGGAGAGTTTGCTAGACGGATTCGCCGCCAATTTAATGGCATCGTAGGAAAGAACTAACGATGCGATCAGACTCAGCCCAGAAGAAATCAACATAGCTACGTATGTCTTGCGATATTTACGTAGTCTTTCTAAATCTAATATTTGGGTCACCGCAGGAGTCTACACGCGAGGTACTCTGCAGGCAGAGTGTCATTCCCTGAAAATGCCTCCCTAAATAATGGTTCCTACCACGAGAGGATCCTGTGACCCCGATAACACAATTTCTACGGATTTGATCTGAGAAATCTGCAACTCCGTGGTCGCGACCAGACCCGTCGCTTTAGATCCGGCGGCGCTCCATGTAGAGATGAGCGATCTCTTCCCGGCCGTATCAGTTATTAGCAGGTCATAGCTAGTTGTTGAATATCCGGTTGAAACTCCGACTGCATAGGTGCAACTCCAATCAATCTGAGTACCCCACGTTTTACTTGTCGCGCGGAAGAGCGCCGTCATTACTTCAGGATGCAGATTGGTAACTCGAAGCGAATTTCCGGTAGAACTTGTAGCGCTTCCTTCAGGCGAGTTTGGTGAATGCAGGACGATCCCCGTGGTGACTCCTACAGTGAGAGAAATGATGACTGCGGCTACAAGTCCAATCTTCACCCGAACTCGGTCCTTCTTTCGGACCGCCTCAGCGCGAAGTGCTAGCCTTTTAATGAACTCCGCATCATCCCACCTCGTTTCTGCTCCACTTAACGAACTACCATCACTGAGCGAGAGAGCAACATCTGCGTCAATTCTCGCCAGAATCTGCGGCAGGTGAGAGATCTCCCCCAGAGCCGTAGAACAACTTGGACAGGCTGTTACATGCTTCTCGTATTCGAGGCACTCCTCCTGACTTAAGGCGCCGAGAATATAGGCGGCATCCCAATCTTTAAACGGATCAATGGGCTCGATCATTGTTCGATACCTCTTTCCTGAAGAGAAATTTTGATAGCTGCAAGCGCGTAGTGCAATCGAGATTTAATGGTTCCGACCGGAACTTCTTCTTGCGCAGCTATCTCTGCAACGGAATTCCCTAAATAGTATGCACTCACGACCGCACGCCGATGTGGTTCGCTCAATGACGCGAGGACATCTGAAATCATCCATATGTCTAGCTTCGCGTTTATCTCATCTACAGCGGGAAGTTCCGGAAGAACCTCTACGACCGACTCTCGGCGAAATCTGGCGCTCCGCCTATCGTCGATGACCAGATTTCTTGCTACCGTGAAAAGCCAGGCACGAGTTGAATCAACCTCTTGCTCCAAGATGGATGAATGTCTCCAGGCCTTGAGAAGTGACTCCTGAACAATATCTTGGGCAAGCGCTCTATCTCCCGTCAGCCTGGAGACATAACTAAAAAGCGCCTGTCCATGCGCCCTGTTCAGAGCTAGGAGCAGGTCGTCATGCTTGCTCTTCGTTATCTTCATAGTGTCCCTTGCTCGTTTAACGAGATAGATACCCAATTCGTTCATTCAAAGTGAGCACAAATATGTTGAACTTTTCGGAGATGCTCCTCGTTATCAGGGTATCCGCAAAACTCTCTGGAAAGAAGGCGCACGCGATGAACAGGAAAGTTACAACCAGACTTTCAATTTATTTGGCGATCGTGATGGGATTAGGAATTACCTCTTCCGTTGCGGCCAGCAATGCAGATTTAGGCGTTGAGAAAACAACGCTGGGAACGATAATTGTCGATGGCAAGGGGATGACTGCGTATTACTACCTGCCCGATCTTCCAAATTCTGGCGTAAGTAGCTGCACGGGTGGATGTTTAGTCCACTGGCCGGCTATTACCTCCAAAACTACTACGCCTGTAGTCGAAGGTGTAAGCGCCAATGTTTCTATAATCCCAACTTCAAATCAGATTTTGATAAACGGTCGCCCCATCTACACATTTGTCGGGGACCAAAAAGTAGGAGATACAAACGGTCAAGGGGTGGGTGGAATTTGGTACGTGGTCTCCCCCGCAGGAGTCGAACTGAACGCTTCGGTACTGGTCAAAGAACGGGCGAAGCCAAGCGCCTCTCCAACACCAACTACTCCTAAGGCTGCAGTGGCTCCAAAGGCGAAGGTCACAAAGAAGCCAACACCGAAGCCGAAGCCAAAGGCGAAGAAAGTCTCAGCCCACTCTTACTACGGCCGCTAACGATCAAGTCCCTGCAGACCATCGGCTGCAGGGACTTGATTCCTCCAATCGATAAAATTATCATCCTCCCATGTCTGCAACCTCGAACCGCCTGCTGCGCCATATGGCCTGGGCTAACCAACAAGTTTACGATGCTGTTCAACAACTTCCCGATGAAGCGCTAGCCGCGTACATATCGAATGAGAAGTGGACCGCCGGCCACCTGCTGCAACATATTGTGGGCAGCGCAAACTGGTATGAGTACTGCCTCACTGGAGCGCCGTGGCGGGATATAAAGCACCCGGAGAGAATGTCGGATTTAGATCTGTTGAAAGAACAACTCGCCGAATTTGATGCCAAGATTTCCAGTCAAGGTGATCTTCCTGATGAGTATCTGACAATCGTCGAGGAAGAAAAGAGCTGGCAAAATCTCCGCTCTACGATCATCGCCGAGGCTATCTATCATGCTGCTGAGCATCGAACTCAGTTGATCGACGCACTCGAGTCACGAGGCTTTATACCGCTCGCGCTCGATGATTTGGATCTTTGGAGTTTTGAAAGGTACGAGAAAGCTAGGGGCTTGCAAGGGATTTAATTAGATATCTTTTTTGATCTCTATCGTTATCTTCTCTTCAAAGATCATCAAAGGTGTTCGCCACAAGGCGTTACTCGTCAGATCCCTGCCGGCTTGTGCGTAGGCA